>JAAYDU010000004.1 GCA_012729095.1 Methanobacteriota archaeon
GGACCTGACGAAAAAGAAGAAGGACCACTTCCTGCCGTTCATGCGCTTCGTGAACCACAGGAAATAAATTGAGGTAAGAACATGAATGTGTCAACGAAAGAGTGGAAATATCTTCTCGAACAGGTCAGATTATAATGAATGTTCGAATAAAAAAATATGCCCAGATTGTAGTTTATTGATGATCAGGGATCTCTTCAGAAGATGGTCCTGATCGATCAAGGAATGATCGCGATCGGATTTTACCTCATTATACATGACCAAACATTAAATTCTCGGAGACCCGATACGTCTTACAATGGATGGGTTGGGGATGAGCCGAGGGGAGAGAAGCCGGATCAGAACGTTCGTCAACGGTCTGGACGAGAACCTGTCCGGCGGCATACCGAAGGGTAACATCATTCTCGTTTCAGGCGCCGCGGGCACCATGAAGTCCTCTTTAGCTTACTATATCCTGCACCAGAACGCTGTGAAGGAGGGCATTAAAGCTCTCTACATCTCCCTGGAGCAGAACAAGCCATCGCTGATGCGGCAGATGGACTACCTGCACATGCCCGGGAACCCCGAGGACCTGGTGGAGGTGCTGGACCTGGGCGAGATACGCCTTCAGGCGCAGTCCGGCGGCTGGTTCGATACTTTCCGTTTTGCCGTCGAGGAAAGCAAGAAGCGCATCAACTACGACATCCTGGTCATAGATTCGCTAGGGGCATTGGAACTCATAGCCAAGTTCGAGCAACCTCGTGAAGAGATATTCCGACTGTTCGAGTGGCTGCGTTCGACGGAAGTTACCACGTTCATGATCGCCGAGATGCCTGTGGGGCAGTACCAGTACTACGGTTCCGGCGACACGGACTTTTTGGCCGATGGAATCATACACCTGAAGATGGTGGAGGTCGGGGAGATAGAAGTGCAGAGGCGTCTGCGCGTGGTCAAGATGCGCGAGACGGACCACAGCTCCAGCTACTTCTCCTTCTACTTCAAGGAAGGCACGTTCTACGTCACCCGGGCCATCACGGACTTCTAATTGTCATCAAGATGCAATTGGGTAGAAGAACCTCGGTCATTTTCGTCAGGCCATGTTAGACGCGTGATCTTGCCGGTCAATGTGATTCGCTCTGGTCCAGCGCATTATTTGGCTAAAGAACGATAAGCGGCAATTATTTGATTAAAAATTCTATGCATCTACATAACTGTAGATATACAGCAATAATTAGTAAACTATATTTCCCATCGAAACATTATAATTCTTCGTGAACAAGAACGAACGGACCGGGCCAAGGGATCGAAAGGAATGTGGCGGTCAGAAGGACATCTACCTGACAGCATTGCGCGATCAGTTCATTACGGCAAATGAGGCGCTAGGGATCACGTGCCTGGAAAGCACGGCGAGGATGGCGCTTTGGCGTTTGAGCGCCAAGGGGAACCTGGTCAGGGTACGGGAAGGTCTGTACGGTGCGGTTCCGCCGGAACATGTTGGTTCCGAATACGAGTTCGATCGCTACCTGCTTTTCGACAGGGTCATGGACAGGACCGGCGCTCTGGCCTTCCACAGTGCCCTGGAGCTCCATGGAGCTGCTAACTCACGTTACACGACGGTCTATTACCTATCGACCAAGAGGTACAGACCGTTCGAGTTCCAGGGCGTCCTATTCCGTTCCGTGATAACCTCCAAGGTTTTCGGAACCACCCTGCTATACCAGGACGATATTCCCGTGAACGTCACCGATCGAGAGAGAACGTTCTTGGACTGCATTCGACGTCCGGACCTGTGCGGTGGGGTGGAGGAGTATCTGAAGAGCTTAGAGGCGTTCTCCGTGATGGACCCCAAAAAGATCGTTGATTACCTGGAACGGTTCGATGAGAAGGGGCTGTACCACAAGGCCGGTTTCGTACTCTCCTATCTCAAGGACAGGGTCCGGGTTCCGGACGATCTCTTGGTCTCACTGAGGGCAAAGGTTGGACCCCATCCTTGCTACCTGGTGCCTGGGAAAAAGACCGGAGGACGATTGGTGAAGGAATGGAACGTTCTGGTCCCTCGCAACCTGGAGGAGATGATGCGTTTTGTCTGATGTTCCCGGCAAGGCCTACTTCACCCGATTGGCCGGTCGGACCGGGTTCAAGTCAGATTCCTTGGAGAAGGTCTATCGGCTCATGACGATCCTCGAAAGAATTCAGACCATGTCAGAACTGTCCGATAGCTTGGCCTTGAAAGGAGGGACCGCCATCCAGGGTCTGGTGTTCGGGTTCAAACGTCTATCCGTGGACGTCGATCTGAACTATATCGGAAGCCTCGACCGGGAGATCATGCAGAAGGACCGGGCGGAGATAAGAGAAGCCCTGATGATTCTTTTCAAAGACCTCGGTTATGAGGCCGATCGACCGGTGTCCATGTACGCCGAGGGACAGTTCAATATCCATTTCAAGAACTGCGGAGGCGGTGCGGACCGCTTAAAAATTGAGATCAATTATCTTGAGAGGATGCCTGTCGCCGGTACCGTCAAGAGCAACCTTTTAGACATCCTTTCGATGAGCTGGACCCGGTGGAAGCACTATCTTATCGACCGGAGGAGCTGTTCGCGGGAAAGATGCGCGCCCTGATAGTTCGAGGGACTCCCCGGGACATTTACGACGCCAACCAGATCTTTCATGCGATCCAGGAAATCGACGGCCACCTATTCCGTAAACTAGCCCTCTTCTACCTTTCTATGTATGGTGACGCCCGGAGAATGGGAACGGGGGCGGTGGAGGGCGTGACCGATAAGGACATGCTGAACAACTTGGTGCCCATGCTCTCAAGAGATCCATCTATCGATACCGCGACAATGAAGATCGGCGCCTTATCCCTGGCGAGAAACTTGTTAGCCCTTTCACAGGGAGAGACGGATTTCTTTCAGGCGATGTATTCAGAAAAAAGGATCGACCAGGACCTTCTTTTCGAGGGAATTCCAATTCAGAAGGACCTACACCTTCATCCTTCGATAGTATGGAGGCTCAGATCGATCAACGAGTGAGTGGATTGAAATTAATATTCATGTAATGGCAATTTATTAGGTATTCATATATCTGCCATTACATAATGTCAAGCGTGGGCGTCCCGGCGAGATTGGAAAGAAGGAGAACGAGCAAAGGCCAGCTCCAGTTCTACCTGGCCAAGGACGTTCGCATCGGTACTAAAAAAGCAAAGGTCACCAAGTACCTGGGCACCGAGGAGCCGTCCCTCGAAGAATTGGAGAACGCCCTGATCGCCGCCGCTTACGAGCTAGAACATAAGGCCATGGAAAAACGGGCCGAGCTCAGCGCTTCCCGTTACCCGCCCCACCCGTTCTTTCCAGAGGACGGAAAGGTGGTAATTCTCATTTTGGAGCGTTTCCGCTTCCTGCACCGTTCCCTTCAGGAGAACCTGCGTGCGAACGAGCTGCGCGAAACGGAAGAGTCGCTAGAGCATCGTTACGTGAACGGAAGTACGGGCATTGAAGGCAACACCTTGACGCTGCAGGAGACCCGCTTGCTTCTGCAGGAAGGCATCGTTCCCGCGGGACGTTCGCTTAGGGAGATCAACGAGGTCCAGAACTTCAAGGCCGTTCGTTCCTTCAGAGAAGGCCATCGCGGCCGGATCACCTTGTTCACGATCAAGAAGATACACTCGCTGATGATGGCCAACATCGATCCGTCCGCCGGGATTCTCCGACGCACGGACGACATAGACATCGTTGGGAGGGACCTGCTTCTCACGCCTTCGGTCATGATCGAGGAGGAGCTTTCCTCGGCCCTAAACCAGTATTACGATTCGCTTGAACGAGGGACGCACCCCTTCTTCTCTGCGGTGCTCTTCCACCACCGCTTCGAGAGCGTCCATCCCTTCGCCGACGGCAACGGCCGCGTAGGCCGGGAGCTGTTCAACATGATGCTCACCGTGAAGGGATATCCCCGGTTCCCCTTCCTCGCCCAGGACCGCCCGAGATACCTGATGGCCTTGGCTTTAGGAGATGAAGGCAGGCCGACCGACATGATCGAGACGTTCGTTCGAATGATCGTGTCCCAGCGCATGGACGTGGTGGAGGAAAGGTTGAGGCGCCTGATCGGACCTGAAGCGAACAAGGACGATGAATAAAATGGAAAGAAAAGGGTTTTTCACTTCTTCCCGAACATCAGGTACCAAAGGACGATGGCCACCGGCACCAGTATGGCGATGATGATCAGGATGATGGTCCATGGCAGGTCGGGGTCCTCGTCCTCTGACGCTTCGGCGGCGGGCGCGGCCGACACGGCGGTGCTGTTGCCGCCCTGACCGACGGAGTTGGAGGCCGCCACGGTGTATTCGTAAACGACACCGGGCTCCAGCGGTCCTTCGTCAACGCAGTTCGTTCCCGTCCCGTTCCACACCTCAACGCCATCTCGGAAGAGGTGATACGTCAGAGTTCCCGGGCCGGCGTAATCGGGAACGTTCCACATCAGCACCATCGTGCCGTTGTGATAGAAGGCCTTCAATCCGGTCGGTGGATCGGGGACCCCGAAGGCCGCGGCCTGTACCGTGCTGCTGTTCTCTCCCCAGCCCGCGGAGTTGGAGACGGCCACGGTGTAGCTGTACATCCGCCCATTGACCAGGGCAGTGTCCAGATGGTCCGTGCCCGTCCCGTTCCACACCTCCGTCCCGTCCCGGAACAGGTGATAGGTCAGGGTGCCGTCGCCGACGAACGACGGAGCGGACCAGCTCAGCGCTATCTGCCGGTCGCCAGCCTCGGCCGTAAGACCGGTGGGGGCGTCGGGGACGGCCTGGGGGGCGACAGACGCCGGAAGCGACAGCGGTCCCTCGCCGGCCGCGTTCACCGCGCTCACCGCGTACTCGTAAACCACCCCGTTGACCAGTCCGCTGTCGTTGAACGAGCTGTTCAGGGAGGTCCCGAGCAGCGTCCCGTTGCGGTACACGTTGTATCGCAGAACCTCAGAACCGCCATCGTTCTGCGGGGGGTTCCAGGTCAGCAGGGAATGACCGTTGCCGCGTTCCGACGTCAGCCCCGTGGGTGCGCCAGGGACCGTCATCGGCGTAGCCAGTACCGTGTAAGATTGGGGTCCGGTGCCCACGCGGTTGCGCGCCGCCACGGTGTAGGAGTACGTCACGCCGTTCGCAAGCCCGCCGTCAGTGTGATTCAGGGACGCCGTGTGCGCGACGTCCGTTCCGTTTCGGTATACGACGTAATGATCGACGTCCGCCCCGTTCCCCTCCGCGGCGCCCCAGACCAGATCGACGATGCCGTTGGCCGAGAACGCCAGGAGCCAGGATGGAGCGTCCGGAACGTTCGCGGTGGTCGCCTGGACCTCGTTGGAGAGCTCCCCCAGACCGTAGTCGTTGCTCACGGCCACCGTGTAATAGTAGGTCCCACCGGGCTGCACATCCGTGTCCAGAAAGCTGAACACGTCGTAAGTGACGTAGTCCAGTAAGGTCTCCCCGCCCGGCGCGGTCCCCCGGTAGATGTTGGTGGTGCCGTAATAGCCCCCGCCGTAGCTGATGGGGGCTTCCCAGCTCAGGTTCACCCCGGCGGCGTCCGCCTGGGCGGTCAGGTTCCGCGGGGCGTAGGCCGTTCCCCTGGGCGTGCCGGAGAACACGCCGGACATCGGCCCTTCCCCGGCGGCGTTCACCGCGCTGACCTTGAAGTAATAGGTCCAGCCGTTCACCAGGTTTATTATGGTGGTCGATGGCACGGGCGATGTCTCAGCCAGATCGAACGTTCCGTTGGGTGAGATGCTCTGGTAGACACGATACGTTTGCACCGGCGAACCCCCGTCATCGGCCGGCGCGGACCAGGCCATGTGTAAATAATTCGAACCCTCGACGTCCACCCCGGCGCCGGTCGGCGCGCCCGACGGCATGATCACGGATATCGGCACCGCCTCGCTCATAATTCCCATGCCCACCGCGTTCACCGCGGCCACCCGGTAGTAGTAGGTGCCTAGACCGGGAACCTCGTCCATGGTCTCCAGGGTGTTACCGCTGGCGATCTGCTGCATGGCCTCCGGGGTGGTCCCCCGGAACGCCTTGTAGTACTGCACCGGGAAGCCGTGGTCTCGTAGCGGCGGACTCCATTCCAGATGCACCCACAGGTCGATCGCCCGGGAGACCCGCAAGGTGGGCGCGGAGGGCTCGGAGAACAGCATGGCGTACCTGAGCTCTCCCCGGTCGGAGTTCCAATAGCTGATGTGCGGCTTCCCGTCCTGGTCCAGCGCCAAAGATGTGGTGATGGGGTCCGTCAGGGTTCCCATCCTATCTACCGGTCCGAAATCCCAGGCTCCGAACGGGTTGTTCAGGTGTTCCCCGTTTCTGGTCGCCAGCCTGAGGCTCATGTCGTCCCGGTGATAGTAGCTGATGAACGGTTTTCCGGCGGGGTCCAAGGCCAGGCTGACGGATGAGGCGCCACTTTTTGGGTCCACGGCACCGATGTTGAATTCCCCATCGAGATTGGTGACATACACTGGTTTACCGGATGATACGCCGCCTGAGTATGCCATGTAGGCAATGTGCACCCATCCCAGGTGATCCAGGGCCAAGGAGGTCTCTCCCACCGAGCCATAAGAGGACGAATCAAATTGCTGGAACAACCAATAGCCCAGGGCGTTGGTGGCGTATCCAAGCTTCCCCTCATAATCGCGGTAGCTCAAGTGCACGTTCTCCTCCCCATCCAGGGCGATGGAGCAGGATTGACCGCTCTGCGCTTGTAGCGTCCTTATCGTCCATGTTCCCAGGGTGTTCTCGGCATATCGCAGGCCGCTCCCATCGTAATAGCCAATGTGGGCCTTTCCGTTGGCGTCCACCGCTATGGAGCTGTACCACCCCGAGTCGCCAGATTCGTCCACCGTAAGGTTCATCCAGGAGCCGCCGGCGTTGGTGGCGTACTTCAGCGCACTGTTGTCATGATCGTAGTAGCATATGTGCGCCCCCCCATCAGCATCCAGGGCCAGGGATGGCCGCCATCCGACATTGCCCGCCCTGTCCACGACCGCGATCTCCCAATCCCCGCCGGCGTTGGTGGCGTACCGCAGGTGTCTTTCACCAAGATCTTGGTTGATGTAAAGGTAAGCGATATGCGCATTCCCCTGGCCGTCCAAGGCCATGGAGGAGTGATACCCGGCTATTTCGTCGTCGTCCACCGTCTCCAGGCGCCAGGGGGCGTTGGTGATGTAGTTCAGGCTTCCGTCGCTGGAGTCGTGATAGCTGATGTGCGCCCGTCCGGCGGTGTCCAGGGCCAGCGAGGTCAGGCCGCTCGTTCCGACATGGTCGACGGTGGTCACCGACCATACCCCGCTGGCGTTGTTGGCGTACTTCACGGCTCCCAGCGTGGCGTCCATGTAGCTGATGTGCACCCGGTCGGAGGGGTCCACCTTCAGGGAGCTTCCGGAACCGACGTCGCCATCGATGACGACGGGTAGTTGAGTCCACCCCCCCAGGGCGTCAGTCACGTATCGCAGGTCGCCGTTGGTGGCGTCGTAGTGGCTGATGTGGACGTGGCCGCCGGAGTCCAGCCCCAGGGAGGTGAAGGTTCCCACATCCCCCACGGAATCCAGGACCTGGGCGACCCAGGTACCGGAGCGGTTGGTGGCATATCTCAGATCAAGGGAGTTGACATCGCAATAGCTGACATGCAGGTGCCCGGCGGGGTCGATGCCCAGGGAGCTGTGTCGGCCGGTATCCTCAGCGCCGCCGTCGATGACCGAGGTGGCCCAGCCGCCCCCGGCGTTGGTGGCGTACATAAGGTTTCCGCCATCCTCAGCGTAATAGCTGATGTGCACCTTTCCGTCAGCATCCAGGGCCAGGGAGCTCTCCCCCACCACGTTGTTGACCTCGTCCACGGCCACGGCAGACCAGGTCCCGACGGAATTGTTGGCGTACTTGAGCCAGTGGTTGGCCTGGTCCCAATAACTGATATGCACTACGCCGTGAACGTCGATGGCCAAAGATGGATAGAGACCGACGTCGTAGTAATCCACGATCCCCACGGTCCAGTGACCAAGGGCGTTGGTGGCGTACTTGAACCGGAAGTCCCATCCGTCGTAGTAAGCGATGTGGACCCTCCCACGCTGGTCCAGGGAAATGGAGCTGTGCTCCCCCGAGAAGCCGGTGGAGGCCACCGTCTCCTGGTACCAGACGTTCTCGGTGGCGTACTTGAGGTAAAGGTCGCCGTCGCAGTACCCTATATGCGCC
>JAAYDU010000029.1 GCA_012729095.1 Methanobacteriota archaeon
AACGTTTTTGACGCTCATAGCGCATCGCGAAGTTCGTTCGGACCGGCGGCGGGTCGCCGGAAACCAGTTCACGTCATGCTCGCGTCCCCCTCTGGTCAGGACGGAGCCTGAATCGGCATTATATATGCACAATCCAATGACCCGCCAGGTGGGGAGATGGGGAACGAGGGCACCTCTGCAGAAGGCAGCGTCAGGCATACCATAACCGCCAGGGACGTGGTGGTCCGCTTCGGCAGCATACTGGCCCTGGACAACTTCTCCATCGAGGCCCCAAGCGGCATAGTCGGTCTGCTGGGACCCAACGGCGCCGGCAAGAGCACCTTCATCAAGACCGTGCTCGGGCTGGTGGGCCGTGACTCGGGAGAGGTACGCATCAGCGGCATGGACCCCCGGACGGACGTCATGGCCATACGGGACCGGGTCGGCTACATGCCGGAGCACGACTGCCTTGTGGACACCATGAGCGGATTGGAGATGGTGACGTACTTCGGGCGCCTGAGCGGCATGTCCAAGGAGGATTCCATACCCCGAAGCCACGAGGTGCTGGACTTCGTAGGGCTGGGGGAGGAGCGCTACCGCCTCACGGCCACCTATTCCACGGGGATGAAGCAGAGGGTCAAGCTGGCCCAGGCCATCGTCCACGACCCCGGAATACTGTTCCTGGACGAGCCGACCAACGGTATGGACCCACTGGGCAGGGAGGAGATGCTGGAACTGATATCGCGCATCGCCGCCTCCAACAAGTCCATTCTCGTCTCATCGCACATCCTGCAGGACATGGAGAGGGTGTGCCAGCACGTCATTATAATCAATGGCGGGAGGGCTATAGCGCAAGGTCCCATGTCCGTGCTGCTGGACCAGGGAAGGGACCGCAAACGCCTGAAGGTGCGGGGGGAGCCGAAGGCGCTGATGGCGTTCACGGAACAGCTCCGCAAGGATCAACAGGTCATCTCCGTGTCCGAGGAGTTCGGGCAGATGACCATAGTGCTGGTCAACGAGGGTGCGAGCCGCCCCCTGCTGGAAATGGCCAGGCGGCACGGGGTGCAGGTACGGTCCTACGCCCCTGACAAGCTGACCTTGGAGGGAGCCTTCATACGTTCGGTGACGGAGGGGGCCTGATGGGCCTCAACCCCATCGGCTACAAGCCCTGGGACGGGAAGCGCACCGAGCACTCCCGTCGTTTCTTGGTGGTGGCGGAGAGCATACTGCGTCACAAGCTCAAGGCCAAATGGTTCATGGCGATGCTGATCATCGGCACCTTCCTGGTCCATGTCCTGCCGATCATATTCAATTCCATAATGCCGCATCAGGGGCTGGAGGCGGAGGTGATGAGGGACCATCTCGGCGACGGGCTGTACTTCATTTTCGAGGTGATACTGATCTCTTTGGTGTGCTCTGACCTGATCTCCGAGGACATGCGCTCCAATTCCTTCATCCTGTACGTGTCCAGGGCCATGGGCGCCAGGGGATACCTGCTGGGCAAGTGGTCAGGGGCCATGGTCACGGTGGGGCTTTTCACCCTGCTCCCTCCCTTGGCGATGGCCATAGCCATAACGGCCACCCAGTCCGGTTCCGATTATCTTGCCAGCCTGACCGTCATAGGCCAGACACTGATCGCGGGAACGTGGTCAGCGGCCCTCATGGTGCCGGCCGGCATGGCCATATCGTCCCTGACCGTCAAGAAGACCTATGCCTCGGTGGGCACCTTCATGTTCTTCTTCGGCATGATGGTCGTCTCCGGGATATTCACCAGCATCTCGCCGGACTGGAGCCTGCTGAACCCCTCGGAGGTGCTCTATCAGAGCCACACCGTCCTCTACGGCATCGAGCTGTCCGAAGGCGTGAACCGCTTCCTGCTGGGGACCATGGCCTTCCTTCTCACCGTTCCGCCCATGGCGTTCGTCCACTACCGCATCATGCGCAAGGAGGTGGGAAGATGAGCAACGTAGCCGAGGCGCGCTCGCTGTCCAAGTGGTACGGGGAGGTCATAGGGCTCAACAACTTCAGCATAGACGTTCCGAAGGGCATCACCGGCATTGTCGGCCCCAACGGGGCCGGCAAGAGCACCTTCTTCAAGCTGCTGACGGGCAACATCAGAACCAACGTCGGGCACCTTAGGGTACTGGGCGAGGAGCCCTGGCAGAACCCCGGTCTTCTGGCCAGGATAGGCTTCTGTCCCGATTATGATTTCCTGCCGCCTGAGCTGAAGGGACGGGAATACCTGCGCTTCGTGGCCGGCCTGCACGGAATGGAACGCGACCGGGCCACCGCCAGGGCGAAAGAGGTGCTGGACATTGTCAGCATGACCAGGGACGCCGATCGTCCCATGGGCGGTTACTCCAAGGGCATGCGGCAGCGCATCAAGATCGCCGGGGCGTTGATACACGAGCCTCAGCTGTTACTTCTGGACGAGCCCCTGACCGGCACCGATCCCCTGATACGCAAGGAGATCATAGACCTGGTGAAGGACCTGAACAAGGTTCACGGTCACGACGTCATCGTCTCCTCGCACGTTCTGCACGAGATCGAGAGGATGACGCATCAGGTGGCGCTGATATTCAAGGGCCGTTCCGTGGCCAGCGGCGACATCTCGGAGATCAGGCAGCTGATGAGCGACCATCCGCACAACATCGTGCTGGAGGGCCGGGGGCTGATCGCATTGGCCCAGGAGCTGCTCACGAAAACATACACGACATCGATAGAGATGAGGCCGGACCGCCTGGGCATGTTCGTGAGGGTGGACCGCCCGGAGGGGTTCTTCGATTCATTGCCCGACCTGGTGGCGAGGACGGGGTGCGAGCTCGAGAGGGTGGAAAGCCTGGATGATGACCTGGAATCCGTTTTCCGATACCTGGTGGGGTGATGACGATGTCCTTGAACCTTATCGGCCTTCGCACGGTGGCGACCTTCTCCGCCCGCAAGCTGCTCATGAACCGGCGTTGGGCGCTGGTTGTCATGCTCGGGGCCCTGATAGCCCTGGTGATGGGGTACGCTGCCACGGAGGACGGGGCGAACATGCACTTCGCCAGCGACCTGATGGCAATGCTGCTGCTGGCTTTCCTGCTTCCTGTCCTGTCCCTCATCTACGGGGCGTCGCTGATCAGGAACGAGATGGACGACCGCAGCATAGTGCAGGTGATCACCGCCCCCCTGGACCGCAGGATGTCCTATCTCGGCTACTACCTGGGGCTGGTCATGGTGCTCTGCGTCCTGATTTCCCTGGTCACCGCGGTCGGCGGCCTGGCCTTCCTGGCTTTCTCTCCGGAAAGGGACGGCGGGGTCCAGCTCGTGCTCACGTTCATAGCCCTGCAATGCCTGGGCGTGCTGGTCTATTCGGCGCTTTTCCTTCTGTTGGGGACGGTGCTGAAGCAGCCGATATACCTGGGGCTGTTCTACATATTCATATGGGAGGGCTTCGTGGCATCCGTCCCCGGCTCCATCGGCGAGTTCACAGTCCGCTATCAGCTGCAGTCGGTGGCCTCGGAGCTCACCGATCTAGGCTTCGTCTCATCCATGCCCGGCAACGGGGCTCTGGCCGCTCTCGCGCTGCTGCTGGTGACGGCCGCGCTGCTGGGCGCGGGGGCCTTCTCGCTCAGGAAAAAGGAGATCTCCTGAACCTGGACGCAGTACAGGCATTTCCCCGCGGAAGCTATATCACCGGCAGCGCCAATGATTCGGGAAGCCCCATCACCGGCGTAGAGGCCAACGGCCGGGACAGCAGGTGGGTGACCCTGAACGCCATGCGCGCCCTCCGCTCGCTGTCCGGGTTAACCCTGCTCGGGCGTCTCACCCCATCTTGCGGCGCGTCTCGATCAGTATCACCAATACCCCTATGGCCAGGAAGGCCAGGAACATCAGCAGCACCGCCAGGTTGTCCATGAAAACGATGCCTAGTCCCACGAGCACCACCGAGACTATAAGACCCAGGAACACCAGGTCCCTGGTGGGATCGATCTCCTCCGGAAGGCTCGCGCCTCGGCGAAGCCAGAGCGCCACCGTCGAGGAGACCATGTCGGCCACGAAAGCGCCAACGAACATCACAAGTACCGCCAGCACCGCGCGGGTGCCGTAGTCCTCCACCATGACCCGCTGGTTGCCGAACGCGCCCCCGTTGGCCAGGATGTGAATGGCCAGGATGGCGGCGAGAGCGAACACCAGGGCTTTGGCGAACTTGCCGGCCACTACCGAGAGGTTCAGCCCGGACATGCCGACGGGGCGGTCTTGCCAGGTCCTTTTGAACGCCCGGCGGACCAAATCCCCTGCGACATAGGCCAGTATGTATCCTATGATCAGAGCGACCACGGACAGAAGTATTGTCGGGACGGTCTTCAGCAAAGCGTCCAGCAAGACCTCGATTTCCTCTGGAACGTCAACCACGCTCAAGCCCCTGGTCTTTACTTGCGCTTGTTGATTATAATTGAGTTTCGCCCTTACTTGGCAAAAAAAGAAAATAAAAAGAAAAAATGGGGCAGGGCCCCGTTCACAGCTTGGACATCTTCTTGGTCAGCGTGTAGGCCACGGGCACCAGCATCAAGGCCATCGCGATGGCGAAGGCGTAGGAGATGTTGGCGATTATGGCGGTCACGTTGGGGAAGGTGGCGAATATCGCACCAGTGCCGATCACCAGGAATATGGCGTACAGAATGAACTTGCCGTACCCAGCGACCTCCTTGAACTCGGAGTGCTCGTCCACTACGGATTTGATGAGGGTGTCCGTCAGCAGCACGCCTACCCCGATGATCAGGAAGCCCAGTATCAGCGGGTAGACGGTGTCGCCCGCCAGCAGCATGGTCTCCAGGGCCAGCATTATTATGAATGCCAGCAGACCGATGAACAGCAGGTTCCTCAGCATGTCCGCGATGCCCGTCTTGTTCTCAGGGAACATCGGGCGGATCATGTTGCCGATGAAGGAGGCCAATACTTCCACGAACACCGTGCCTATGACCAGCATCAGGATACCGGCCAGCAGCCTGGGCAGGTAGTCAGCCACCTGTGTCAGGTAGCTTCCCATGACCCCTTCCAGGGCCAATACCTGTATGGCCATGACCACGGCCAATATGAATATGAAGGCCTTAACAACGCCACCTATGAAATTGGACAGGTCCAAACCCGTTGATTTGAACGAACGTCCGGTGCTGGTCTGGTCGAAGGCGCGTTCCACGCCCATGCGTTCAACGATGCGATTCACAGCTTTTCCCACGACCATGCCAATAATGTACCCCAAAATGAGGATTATTATGGCCAAAATAATGGCGGGAATGGCATCGATAATCGATGTCAACAATTCTTCTAGCTCGGCTACTATGTCAACCATGCATTCACCTTATTCTCTAGTAGTTTCGTCTAAATTATTTAATACATATGCAGATTATAATCTAAAATATAAATATAAAATTAGTAGTAATTTATTTCACTGATGGATATTCTATAAATGAGAACCTCTATTAATGAGTTCCATTCACAACGACGGTCAGGGACAAGCTTCCCAAAGGCATTAGGCACCGATCACGCGGGCTGACCGGGGGGATCACCTGCCCTTCATCAGGGTCGCCGGGAGCGACAGGACGGTGATCGCGAAAGCAAAAAGCTCCGCCAGGTCCGGCCATATCTCCCCCAACGCTCCACCCGCGTACCATCACCGAGCCCGTCCACCTTGTGGACGGCCTCGCTCATATCATCTCAACCCCGCCCCGTTCACGAATATGTCCGCCCACTCCCTGAGCATCCTGTCCTCTGCATCCGGGTCGGTGTTCCCCTGGCCGATAAGGTGGTGCATGAGGAAATGTGACTGCACCACCCCCATCCACAGCCTGGCGGCCAGGTATGGGTCCACCCGCCGCAACCTCTTCTCGTCCATAAGGTATCTCATCTGACCGGCCAGGAAATGGACCGCCTGGTCGAGCACCTTGGATGCCATGCCATCCTCGAGCTCAGGATGCTTCCACAGCTCCCCGACCAGGATCATGAACAGGTGCCGGTTCTCCTTCAGTATCTCCAGGGCCAGGCTCGCGTTGTGCACCAGCACGTCCTCGGCGGGTCCCTCGACACGGAAATCGACGTCCTCCTCGATATTTTTGAGAATAAGCATTCCATCGGCCACCTGGCGGAATAGGGCCTTCTTGCTCCCGAACGTCCTGAACAGGGTGACCTCGTTCACCCCTGCCCTCTCAGCTATGCACCGCGTGGTGGCCCCGTCGAAGCCCTTCTCGGCGAACTGCTCGAAAGCGGCCGCCAATATCCTCTCCTTGGAACCGGTCCTGTTCTTCTTCGGTGAAGCGTTCGTTACGGGCATAATAAATGAAAGCAATTACTTGCATACATATAGATCTGCGACACCCATCGACGGGCGTTCAACGTCTTCCTACTGCAATTGTCGATTCTAAGTCGCTAAAGGTTAAACACAATCTTTATAATGGGGGCGTCGTTGAGAATTCAAATGGACTTCGCAGAGTATATCCGCAAGTTCGATGACCATACCGCCAAATACATACCGAACAGGGCGGATTGGACCCCATCAGATAAAGCCGTTTACGGTCCTCAAAGGTATTTCGATCTGGACCACGAAGAGGCTAACGATCTCCGCTACAAGGCGGTCAGGTACCAGCTCAATAGGCACTTTCAGAGCAACCGGACCTATCGCACCTATTGCGAAGAACTCGATTTCGATCCCATGTCCATCAGGTCCGCGGATGACCTGGACAATGTGCCAGTGGTCTCCAGCGACTTCTTCAAGAGCTACCCCAGCGGAAGGGATTTCGCCCTGTGGTTGGCCAACATCTATACCGGTGAACTGCCCAGGGTCCATATCAAGAGCAAGGAGCCCTCCGCCGACGAGGTCATCAAATCGTTCAACGATGCTGGGATGGCCGTGGCCTACAGCAGCGGTACGTCCGGCAGACACACCTTCATCCCCCGGGACATGAGAGCGTTCTTCTCCAACGAATACGCGCTCTCCAAGGGGGCCATAACAATGTTCTACCCCCGCTGGGGGCCGGACATGCGCAGCTTCCTGCTAATGCCCAATCCCTTCAAGACCAACCTTTTCGCGGGAAGGCTAGGCACGGTCATGTACGACATCATGAAGGATGTCGAGGTTGCCCTGGACCAAGAGGTGAACACCGAGACCGTACGCCAATCCATGGCCAAGGGCGATAACCTGGTCAGCAAGATCACCAAGTACGTGGTCAGCCGCACCACCCAGAAGTCCGTGGACCGCATCGTGCATTGGATAGGCGAGAGGGCCAAGGACGGCTCCCGCATAGCCCTGGTAGGAGTTCCCTTCATGCTCCATTACGTACTCAAGGAACTGAAGGAGAAGGGAAGATCGTACGACCTGGGGGACAGGTCCATGGTCCTCACTGGAGGGGGCTGGAAGGCCCACGAGAACGAGCGCATCCCCGAGAAGAATTTCCGTAAGGACGTGGAGGAGCTGCTCGGGATACATCCAGAGCATTGCCTGGACATGTACGGAATGGTGGAAGGGAACGGTTGGATGCTGCAATGCCCGGAAGGCCATCATTTCCACATTCCCACCAATTACCTGCACCCCATGGTGCTCGATGACGAGAACAAGAACATCGGCTACGGCAAGTATGGCCGCTTCGCCTTCCTGGACGGTTCCATGGGCAGCTATCCCGGATTCGTGGTCACCAATGACAAGGTCAAGATGCTGGAGCATTGCCCGTACTGCGATCGCCCGGGGCCGGTCCTGGAGCCCGAGATAGCCCGCATCCCCGGAAAGGAGGTTCGCGGCTGCGGGGAGGAGATGCGCCGGATGATGGCCGCCGATGTTGGAGGGGAGTAGATTGCGCTCGCTCGGCTACATCAAAAGACATGAGTTCATGCCCAACACCCCTTTCATCAAGCTTCTGACCAAGGGGGTGGTGTCCGTTCTCAAGACCAGCGCCTTCCACCTGGGCGAGGTCAAGAAGATGAGAGTGCTGCCGGCAGACCAGGAAAGGTACCAACGCCCTACCCGCCCTTACGACATCCCGGAGCACGAGGAGGGGATGCGCTGCGGCGCTAGCGACGAGAAGTACCTCTCCGCGACGCGCTACTGCGATCCCAGCGACCCCCGCGTAGTGGCAATGGCCCACAAGCTCGGGGCTTTCCAGGTCTCCGACCTGGAGTTCGCCAAGCGCGCTCACGACCTGGCCAAGAACAAAATGATGGTGGAGTACGTGCCCTTCGACAGCGCCGGCGACACTCTGGAAAGGGGGACCGGCACCTGCTTCCACCTTGCCAACACCATGGTGGCGCTGTGCCGCGCGGCCGGAATAAAGGCAAGATACAAGGTCTTCGCCATGAACATGATCGCCGTCTGGTACGACAAGATGCTGGGCGCGGACAGTTTCATGCAGAAGTGGTACGATTCCCTCGGTTACTTCCTGATCGAGTCCGAGACCCAGGTGTTCATCGACGGCAAGTGGATGGACGCCGTTGTCGGCCCCGATGACGGGTGGCAGGCCACCATGGGGGACCCGCTGAGCAAGCTGGGAGAGACCTCCCTGGAGGACTGGTTCGAGGCCATTCCAGGCACGGTCATGCTGCGCGAGTCCATACCTTACGGGCTTCCTTTCCTCGGCATGCTGATGATCACACTGGCCCCCGGTTCCGTGGAAAGGGTCAGCTGCAACGTGAAAAAGATGTCGCAGGACGGTTACAAGCTCATCGAAGATATGGGCGGCAAGGAAGCGTACGATTCCATGACCAGGGCGAAGCGCGTAAAGAAGCCCATGGTGACCATGGAGAACCGCTCGCAGATAGTCTTCGACTGAACACTTCGCCCACGGTCCCGGTCGCTCGGCAAATTATATTAGATCATCCGAACAAGACTATGACCGGAGGCAGCCCCTATGGAAAAGGTCGTGTGCAAGACATGCGGTAAAACCTTCTCGGCCCCCACCCAGGAAGAGGCCGAGGCGATGCTGAGGCGCCACCGCATACAGGACATCATGGGCGAGGCCACCCTGCAGCGCAGCCGGTACGGTTCCGACGCGTGAGGGCATGGGCGACCGCGAAAGCGACACCTCCAGGGGCACCCCTAGGCCGGCGGGGGCGTCATTTTCCGCTCGCTCTATCCCGCGACCGCTTCGCTCACGGGTTCGCTTTACCGGTTCAAGTAAGACGCCCGGGAAAGCCCGGAGGGATCGGCTGGGCATTCGTCCTTGTATCCCCGATGGTCATGGGGTCTTTCTTCGTACCGTTGATCGGCTTTGTCATCTTGGGACCGGCCCTCGGTTACCAAAATCACTATCTGGCGGATGCGGTGTGGTAAATGGATGTCCATAACAAACCATCCCTCAGGTCCTTCTGTGGCGTCCCGCTCTTGATGGCGTCACTGATCGCCGAGCCACCCATGCCGGCAACGGATTCCCCGATACCGTAACGGCTCGTCATGTCCATCATCATCTTTCCCACACGCGGGTTCGCGGGGGTGAAGGTGGCCAAGGTATTCGAGACCTCTACGGGCTTTCAGGTGGAGAGGACGTTCTTGGGGGGGGCTGAGGCGGTCGTTCCCTCAGGGACCTTCGCCGTGGCGTCGCAAGTATCATAAGGGCGTCATCCTTCCTTTCGAGGGATATCATGCGCTTCATCTACTTCGTCGGTACTGCCGGGAGCGGTAAAAGTTCCCTGATCTACGCGTTCCAGGAATGGCTCACCCTGCAGGGACTGGACTCGGTCATCATCAATCTGGACCCGGGTGTGGAGCACATGCCCTATGAGCCGGACATCGACATCCGCGACTGGGTACGGGTGGACGATGTCATGGAGGAATACGGTCTCGGACCTAACGGTGCGCAGATCGTGGCCGCGGACATGATGGCCGTGAACGCCAAGGACCTGGCCGAGTCCATGGAAAAGTTCCAGACGAATTACGTCCTGGTGGACACGCCCGGGCAGATAGAGCTCTTCGCATTCAGGCAGAGCAGCGAGGTGATCATGGAGGAGCTGGGGAAGGAGGACTCCTGCCTTGTCTTCATGGCCGACCCCAATCTTTGCAAGAGCCCGGCCGGCTTCGTGTCCTCGATAATGCTGGCCGCAACGGTGCATTTCCGATTCAGCGTTCCATTCTTCACCGTGCTCTCAAAGAGCGACCTGCTGAAGGAGGAGGAGCTGGAGGCCATAGAGGGCTGGTCGGAATCCCCCGAGGCGCTGTATGATGCGCTGACCGGAAAGATAGACTCCAGGGCGGTGCTGAGCATAGAGCTGTTCAAGGCCTTGGAGTCATTAGGGGCCTACCGCCGGGTCATCCCGGCCTCCGCCGTGGAACCGTCCGGCCTGGAGGACATCTACGCCATGGTGCAGGAGTCCTTCGAGGGCGGCGAGGACCTTTCCGCCGATTGATTTAAGCCCGGCCCGGCCCCTGTCACGAACATGAGGACCTGGATCGCCACCTGCCCCGAATGCGGATCCGCGGATGTGGTGTACGAATCAGGGATGATAACGGGTCAAAAGTACCGCTGCCTTAGATGCGGATACATCGGTTCGTTCGTCCTGGAAAAGGAAATAGAGGTTGAGGAAAATGGTTTCTCAGGCGAACATGACGCCTGACTCGGTGCACTTGGACAGCTCGTTATCCATCACCTTGCATATGGCCCTCTCGAAATCGGCCATGCTCACCACGTCCCGGTTGTCCCGTATGGCGAACATGCCCGCCTCCGTGCATATGGACTTGATGTCCGCGCCGGTGGCCAGCTCGGTCTTGGTGGCCAGGGATTCCAGGTGCAGCCCCTCCTCCACGCTCATCTTGCCTATGTGGATGCGGAATATCTCCAGCCTGGCATCGTAGTTCGGGATAGGCACCTCTATTATGCGGTCGAAACGCCCCGGCCTGAGCAACGCATCGTCCAGTATGTCAGGGCGGTTGGTGGCCCCGATGATCTTGATGTTGTCCAGGGGGTTGAAGCCGTCAAGCTCGGCCAGCAGCTGCATGAGTGTGCGCTGCACCTCGCGGTCGCCGGAGGTGGCGGCGTCCAAACGCTTGGCTCCCACCGAATCGAGCTCGTCGATGAATATGATGCTAGGCGCTTTCTCCCGGGCGAGCTCGAACAGCTCGCGGACCAGCCTGGCACCCTCTCCTATGTACTTCTGTACCAGTTCCGAACCGACGAAGCGGATGAAGGTGGCGTTGGTGTGATTGGCCACGGCCTTGGCCACAAGCGTCTTGCCCGTGCCCGGCGGTCCGACCAGCAGAACGCCCTTCGGGGGCTCGATGCCCACCCTCTTGTAGAGCTCTGGGCGCAGCAGCGGGTCCTCCACCGCCTCGCGCACTTCCATGATCTGATCGTCCAGGCCTCCGATCATCTCGTAGGTGATGGTAGGCTTCTCGATTATCTCGGCCCCGGTGACGATGGGGTCCAGTGATTGTGGAAGGACAGACATCACGGCCAGGGTCTGCTTGTTGAGCGCGACCCTCGCTCCAACGATGAGGTCCTCCGGAGGAACGTATTCGGACGTGGTGACGATGAAGTCGGGACCGGTGCTGCTCTTGACTATAACGCGCCCGTCTATCAGCATGTCCTTTATGCTTCCAATTATTAAAGGGGGGGACTTTAACCTCTCCAGCTCGGAGCGCATCCTCTTGATCTCCTTCTGCAGTCGGAAGAGCTCGCTCTCCACGTATCTCTTCTCACCTTCCACCCTCCTGACCTCTTCGAGAAGCTCGCTGTTCTGGCGTTCCAGAAGCTCCAACTTTTCGACTATCTCGTCGGAGATGGATTGGTCCAGCTCTTCGTCCAACAAATGCGTCACCTTCGGGCATTGATTAAACCGTCCTCTATTTGAGCATTTGCCAATCCCTGTCGCCAACATGAAATGAGCTCGGTACGCCCAGAACGCCCACATGGCGCCGAAAGGGCAGCCGAGAACGTTCCGCCTTGAATGCCGGCAGGCCAGTGTCTCGCTCCGCGACAAGCGATGCCCGCTGGTCCGCCGTTTCCGCGGCTCATCTATAAATTATCCCTGCAACATTAGCTCGAACGATAGAGATGATATGCGAGATGTGCGGGAAGGAGTTTTCGAGCCTACTGCCGGTGAGGATCGAGGGGACCGTCCTCAACGTGTGCCGGGAATGCGCCCGGTTCGGCGATAACGTCAGGGCGGGTGGCAAGCCGGGGACCACAGCGGAACCGTCCGTGATCCAGGCGAGGTTGCAGAACCGCGAGCGCCGCATGAAGACCAGGGACGTGTACGAGGGCGGCGAGGAGTCCATAGAGCTGGCCGAGGACTTTCCCAAGCGGGTAAAGGAAGCGAGGGAGAAATTGGGCTGGAAGCAGGAGGAGCTTGCCGCCAAGATGAACGAAAGGGTCAGCATAATCCACAAGCTGGAGTCGGGGGCCATGCATCCAGATGACGCTCTGATACGCAAGGTGGAGAAGACCCTGAACATCAAGCTCATGGAGAAGGTCAGGATCGCCGCGGTGGAGAGGTCCCCCGGCAAGAAGGGCATGACCCTGGAGGATTTCATCGTGAAGAAGTGATGCCCAAACCCCTTCAGCGACCTTCTTCTATTATCACCAAAAACGCAAAAACGCCAGTGCAGGAAATGGGCAACGCTCGGAAACCACTGCGATGGCGGTGATGCCAGGCAAACGGCGCAGTTACGGAATTGCTGGAGGCTGGCGCTCACCGCCAGGTTCCGCAACAACTGCGGTACGCTCTTTGGAACGATCGCAAGGAGCGCGTCAGCAAGCCATGGTCACTTGCGTAAGACCTCTTCCTTCACTTCCAACAGGTACTTTCCGACGTCCACACCGACGTCCTTCCCGATGAGGAGGGCGGCCACCTCGGCATCCACGGAAAGCTTCTCCACGACCTTGTTTATCCTGGAGACCACATCCCGCTTGTTCCAGCCGGACTTTGCGGCTATGTCATCGATGAGCACTGAGAACACCGGCGGGGCCTCGACCTTACTTTTTTCCTGGCCCGATGACGGGGATGAGGCCGCGGGGGCGGGCCCCCCCTCATCAAGCTCCTTGAGCAGGTCCTTGGTCGGCTTGTAGTTCAGCGGGACCTCCACGGACTTTATGTCAAAGGCCGGTTTGACATAACCGTCGGAAAGTTCCAACAACCCTTGGCGAAGCGCCGCCTCCAAAATTCGCTGCGCTTCCTTGGCCTCTATCCGTCCAGCGCCGCTGGTGTCCGCCCATTTCAGCTCGAAGAACAGGGCGTTTATGAACTCCCGCTCGGACAGCAGCTTCTTTCCCTTGCGGTTGTAAACCACGGTCACCGTCCTCTGGAGCTCGCTCATTCGATCCTTTCCTCGAAGCGCGTTGGAAGATATAACCTTGCCCCAAGTACGGCCCTGGCACGATAATATCAAATATCCATCATCCCTTTTGTCGCCCCGGACATTCGCCCGAGGAAAACGTCCTTTTTGTATGGGTATTAGGCGGGTGTACGATAGCTTCATATAGAAGAACAAACATTCCAAGCCGCTAGCACAGAGCTAGGTGTCAATTCGATTGATACCAAGGGAGGTTAGTAGCATGGCAATGGGAAACGCACCTATACTGATACTCAAAGAGGGTTCCAAGCGCGAGAAGGGCAAGGACGCCCAATACAACAACATCATGGCCGCCAGGGCCATAGCCGACGCTGTTAGGAGCACCCTCGGACCCCGCGGAATGGACAAGATGCTGGTCGACTCCATGGGCGACGTCGTGATCACCAACGACGGCGTCACCATATTGAAGGAGATCGACGTTGAGCACCCCGCCGCCAAGATGCTCGTCGAGGTCGCCAAGACCCAGGACGAGGAATGCGGCGACGGTACCACCACCGCCGTGGTCTTGACCGGCGAGCTGTTGAAGAAATCCATAGACCTTATCGATGCCAACGTGCACCCGACCATCATCACCGCCGGGTACCGCATGGCCGCCAACAAGGCCATGGAGGTCCTGGACACCATCTCCGTCAAGGTGGAGCCCAAGGACCGCGAGACCCTCATGAAGATAGCCAAGACCGCTATGATGAGCAAGTCCATATCCGGTTCCAAGGAGCTCATGGCCCAGGTGGCTGTGGACTCCGTGTCCAATGTCGCCGAGAAGGTAAACGGCAAGTGGCAGGTGGACATGGACAACATCCAGGTCACCAAGAAGCACGGCGGCTCCATGGACGACACCCAGCTCATCGCTGGCATCATCGTGGACAAGGAGCCGGTGCACCCCGGCATGCCCAAGAGGATCGAGAAGGCCAAGATCGCCCTGCTGGACGTGGCCTTGGAGATCAAGAAGACCGAGATCGACGCCAAGATCGAGATCACCGACCCCACCCAGATGCACGCCTTCCTCGACGAGGAGGAGCGCATGCTGAGACAGATGGTCGACAAGATCAAGTCCGTGGGCGCCAACGTGGTCTTCTGCCAGAAGGGCATCGATGACCTGGTCCAGCACTTCCTGGCCAAGGAGAAGATATACGCCGGCCGTCGCGTCAAGAAGGGCGACATGGAGAAGCTGTCCAAGGCCACCGGGGCCACCATCATCTCCAAGATCACCGAGCTGGACGCCGCTGACCTCGGAAAGGCTGACCTGGTCGAGGTCCGCAAGATCCAGGAGGAGGAGATGACCTTCGTCACCGGGTGCAAGAACCCCAAGGCCATATCCATTCTGATCCGCGGCGGCACCGACCACGTGGTCGCCGAGATCGAGAGGTCGTTGGACGATGCAATGAGCGTTGTCTCCGTCGCTATCGAGGACGGTCGCATGCTGACCGGTGGAGGTTCCACCGCTGTCGAGGTCGCCCTGCGCCTTCGCGAGTACTCGTCCTCCGTAGGAGGTCGCGAGCAGATCGCCATCGACGCTTACGCCTCGGCCCTGGAGGTCGTGCCAACCGCGCTTGCGGAGAACGCCGGGCTGGACCCCATCGATATACTGATCGAGATGAGGAGGTCCCACAAGGCCGGCAAGAAGCACGCCGGCGTGAACGTCTTCACCGGGCAGGTAGAGGACATGCTGGCCAACGACGTGGTCGAGCCGTTCCGGGTCGGAAAGCAGGCCATCAGCTCCGCCACCGACGCCGCGGTGATGGTCCTCAGGATCGACGACGTCATCGCCTCCAAGGGCATGGGCGGGCCGAGCATGAAGGACCAGATCGGCAAGGAAGGCCTGGCCGACGTGGACTAAACGATAAAAAGGAGGGGTTCCACCCCTCCCTTAAAAACTTCTTACATTCTAATGAAACGATCAACGGGTGAGCCCACAATGGAAGAGAGCTCCGAGGAAACGCGGCCCCCGCAGGCGGGGGAGGCTCAGGGCGAGCCGCCCAGGCCGGATGATGAAATGACGCGATCTAGGACCGAGGTCGAGGAGGCCAAGGCGCAGGCGGAAAGGAACCTGGACCTGGCCAAGCGCATACAGGCCGACTTCGACAATTACAAGAAACGCTCCCAGAGGGACAGGGATGAGCAGATAAAAGCTGCCAACGACCGTCTGCTCTACGAACTTCTGGGATTCCTTGACGATTTCGAGAGGGCCCTGGCTTCCAAGGCGGGCCCGGAAGAGTTCAGGCGCGGCGTGGAGTCGGTACACGCCAACTTACGATCATTGCTCCAGTCCAAGGGGCTGGTGGAGACGCCCTGCGAGAACTTCGACCCGGCGCTGCACGAGGCGCTTTGCGTCGATGAGGGCGAGGAGGGCAAGGTCCTGGAGGTTTACCAGAAAGGTTATTGCCTCGGGCCTAGAGTGATTCGCTACGCCAAGGTGAAAGTTGGCAGTGGCGAGAAGAGAGGTGAGTGATATGGCTAAGATCATTGGCATAGATTTAGGCACCAGCAACTCGGCCGCCGCGGTCATGGAAGGCGGACGGCCGACGATAATACCGAGCGCGGAGGGAACCAGCATAGGGGGGAAGGCTTTCCCGTCATACGTGGCCTTCACCAAGGACAACCAGCTGTTGGTGGGTGAGCCTGCCCGCAGGCAGGCAGTTACCAACCCGGAAGGCACCATTGCGGCGATAAAGCGCAAGATGGGCACTGACTACAAGGTCAAGGCCATGGACAAGGAGTACTCCCCGCAACAGATATCGGCTTTCATACTGCAGAAGATCAAGAGGGACGCCGAGGCCTACCTGGGCGATGAGGTCAACAAGGCGGTCATAACCGTTCCCGCCTATTTCAACGACAACCAGAGGCAGGCCACCAAGGATGCCGGGGCCATAGCCGGGCTGGAGGTCATCAGGATCATCAACGAGCCGACCTCCGCGGCCCTGGCGTTCGGTCTGGACAAGGCCGGGACATCCCAGAAGATAATGGTGTTCGATCTCGGTGGGGGAACGCTCGACGTGACCATCATGGACTTCAGTGACGGCGTCTTCGAGGTAGTCTCCACCAGCGGGGACACCCAGCTGGGCGGTACGGACATGGACGAGCTTCTCATCAAGTACGCCGTCAACAACTTCCAGAAGGAGACCGGGATAGACCTGACCGCGGACAAGATGGCCATGTGGAGGGTGCGAGAGGCTTGCGAAAAGGCCAAGATCGAGCTGTCCACCACAATGTCCACCGAGGTCAACCTGCCCTTCATAGCGTCCGGCGCCGAGGGGCCGAAGCACCTGGCCTTCAATCTCACCCGCGCAAAGCTGGAAGAACTGGTGGAACCGGTCGTGAACCGTTGCCGCGGCCCCATAGACAGGGCGATGAAGGATTCCGGTCTCACTGCCGACAAGATAAACGCCATAATCCTGGTGGGAGGTCCCACGCGAATGCCTATCATCCAGAGGTTCGTGGAGAGCGTGGTGGGCAAGAAGATCCAGAGGGGCGTTGACCCCATGGAGTGCGTGGCAATGGGGGCCGCCGTGCAGGCGGCCGTGCTCGCGGGCGAGGTCAAGGACGTGCTGCTCCTGGACGTCACCCCTCTCTCGCTTGGCATAGAGACCCTTGGCGGTATCGCCACCAAGCTGATCGAGCGGAACACGACCATTCCCACACGCAAGTCACAGATATTCTCCACCGCCGCCGACGGACAGACCAGCGTGGAGATACACGTCACCCAGGGCGAGCGCCCGATGGCCAAGGACAACACCTCGCTGGGCCGCTTCATGCTCATGGGGATACCCCCGGCACCGCGCGGCGTACCGCAGATCGAGGTTGCCTTCGACATAGATGCCAACGGCATAGTCAACGTCAGCGCCAAGGACCTGGGCACCGGCAAGGAAGCTAAGATCACCATCACCGCCTCCACGAAGCTGTCCACCGATGACATAGACAAGATGGTCAAGGAGGCCGAGCGCTTTGCAGAGGAAGACCTGAAGAACAAGGAGAAGGTGGAGATCGTCAACCAGGCTGACCAGCTGACCTATGCTACCGAGAAGGCACTGGCGGAGCTCGGCGACCAGGCATCCAACGAGGAGCGCACCAAGATCGAGGCCCTGATAAACGACGTCCGGGACGAGATCAAGAAGGGTGACGCCGCTACCATAAAGACAAAGATGGAGGCCCTCCAGAAGGAGTTCTACGCCATATCCACCCGCATCTACCAGAACATGGCGCAGAAGCAGCAGGCCGAAGGGGGGGACCAGCAGGAAGGTCCGGGGCCCAAGGACGACAACGTGGTCGACGCTGACTACAAGATCGTTGACGACCAGTAGGCGTACCGATGGCTGAGAAGCGCGACTACTACGAGGTGCTTGGCGTGGAACGCCAGGCGGGCGAGGAAGAGGTAAAGAAGGCCTACCGCCAGCTGGCCCGCCAGTACCACCCTGACGTCACCAAGGAGGACCCCAAGGTGGCGGAGGAGCGCTTCAAGGAGATATCCGAGGCGTACGAAGTGCTGATGGACAAGCAGAAGCGCGACCTGTACGACAAGTACGGGCACGCCGGGGTCAACAGCCAGTTCCAGGGAGGCGGGTTCAACTGGAACGACTTCACCCATCAGGGCGACATCCGCGACATATTCGGTGACATGGGGTTCGGCGGCGGGAGCATATTCGACATGTTCTTCGGCGGCGGCCGTTCCCGCGGCCCCCATCAGGGTCAATCCCTGCGATACGATCTGGATATAACGCTGGAGGAGGCAGCGGAAGGCATCACGAAGGAGGTCAACCTCCCGCTCACCGTGAAATGCGAGGCCTGCAAGGGCACCGGGTCCAAGAGCGGGAAGGAGGGGATCTGCCAGCAGTGCAAAGGAACGGGGCAGGTCCAGCGCGTGGAGCGCCGGGGGTACTCCCAGTTCATTTCCGTTGGCGCCTGTCCGAAATGCGGCGGCACCGGCAAGGACATCAAGGACCCCTGCCCGGAATGCGACGGCGGTTGGACCCGGAAGAGGCAGAAGATATCGCTGGAAATACCTAAGGGAGTGGACACCGGCATGCGTCTGCGAGTTGCGGGAGCCGGGGAGCCATCCACGGACGGAGGGCCTCCTGGTGACCTTTACGTCGTGGTGAACGTCAGGGACCACAAGGTGTTCAAGAGGGACGGTGCTGACCTGTACACAACCCAGGAGATAAGCTTCCCGGAGGCCGCGCTGGGCGCGACCATAGACGTTCCTACGCTGGGCGGGAAGAAGGCGGAGGTTCCCATCCCGGCCGGCACGCAGCCGGGGGACGTGCAGCGTCTTAAGGGGCTGGGCATGCCGCGCATGGAGGGCCACGGCAAGGGGGACCTGTACATCCGCCTGAAGCTGGTGGTGCCAAAAAAGCTCACCGCCGAGCAGAAGGACCTGCTGCGCAAGTTCGACGGGGACGGCGCCAAGAAGCGCCTTTTCGGGCGCAACAAGGGCTGACCTTCAATAGAGCAAAAGGAACACCAGCAGCACGTGGAGAACGGCGAAGAGCGGTACCACCTTGAACTTGAGCTTCCTGGTCTTGTGCCTGAACCATCTCATCCCGGCCATGGCCCCGAACGGTCCCAGCAGCGCGATCGACAGCAACGCCTTCTCGGATATGCGGCGCTCTCCCTTCCGGGCCTTCATCTTGTCGTAACCGTACATGATCAGGGCAACCAGGTTCACCGCGACGTACAGGCCGACCAGGGTCAGAAAGGCCACTGAGGTCCAGTCCATGCCCCCGAATGCGGCTGGGACGGTAAATCGTTTTGCCCAGCCCCATCACCCCGAAGCGGCTCCACTCACTGGCTGGCGTCGGCACTATGTCTTGGCCAACCCGCAGGCCGAAGCGTCGGAAGTAATGCCCAGGGAGAGAAGGCCTTTGCGCAAGGCTCCCTCGGCCTCGGTCGACCTGGTCCATGGCGTGTCGCCGGTGCGGTCCGCCCTTATGGCATCTGACAGGTCTATGGGCCACGGCCGTCCTTAACCAGGACGCTGCCAGGGCTCAGGTCGGAATGCACCACCCCGGCCCAGCGAGATCACGGCTTGGGTGACCGATCCCAGCATTCCCGCCGGATCCTCCGGCGCGTGGTCGCGAAGGCGGGGGTGGGGACGGGCGCGCCGCCCTTCCAGGCCCGCAGCATGTCGAACTCGTGCACGGCCAGCCATCCGGCCGGGTTCAGCCTGATCGGACGGCCACCTCCGTGCGAGGTCTGGTACGATCGGCACACCTTCATTGCGATAGGCGCTCCGTAACGTTCGGCTAGGCACACGCTAGCCTCCTTTCCCGGGGATATCGGCCCCTGGACCCCCGTGGCCAGGCCGTTCTCCAGTATGGAGCGGACCGTCTCGCGATATCCGCTTTCGTATAGTTCGACGTTATTGTCCCTGATACGCCAGGCCACGCTGGCATCTGGATATGGATCGTTGGACATGTTCCTGTAATGTTCTATAAGCGTTCGAAAGGCAGGCCAAGAAGGATGCCTGGGGACCCTCGGTCCGGCTCATGGGTCCTGCCGAACATCGGTATGGCGACATCATATCCGGGAACCTCCTGGTCCAACGACCGGGATTTCGATCTCCGAGGTGGTCAATGGATATTACCCGAGGCCGGTACTGGGCCATGCTACCCGTTGTCATCAGAAACGATTATGATATGCTTGGTCATGACTAACGCCTGAACATGGCCATAAGGCTGCCGTCCTTCAGATCGGCCCAAGGTTTCGACCGCAGGGTCTGGACGCTCTTCTACGGGCGCATCATCTCCTCATCGGGCTTCTCAGTGGTGATGCCCTTCCTGTCAATTTACCTGCACAACGAGCTGGGCATCTCCATGACCGTGGTGGGCATGGTCCTGCTCATATCGGCCGTGGTCGGCGCCCTGGGCCAGATCGTGGGCGGGGAGCTGGCCGACATAATCGGCCGGCGGAAGATAATGATAATCGCCATGGCCGCCCGCTGCATGATGTTCCTCGGCCTTGCCTACGTGATCTCCGGCGGGGCGGACATCTTCGTTATAACCATAATGATATCGATGAGCAGCCTGGCCGGGTCCTTCTTCGAACCGGCCACCAACGCCCTGATAGCGGACGTGGTGGAACCCAAGAAGCGCCTGGAGGCCTACGGGCTGCTGCGTATAGGCGGGAACGTGGGATGGACCCTGGGACCGCTGCTGGGCGGCCTGCTGTCAATGATATCGTATCCGTTCCTTTTCATAATCAGCGCCGCGGCCACCGGCACGGTGTCCCTGATAGTGTACCTTTTCGTCGCCGAGAGCATAGCCTCAGGCGCCCGCCGTCACAAGCTGTCCCTGCGCGACCTGGGCCGCCTAAGGAACGACCACCGCTTCCTGGCGTTCTGCATGATATCCATCCCGCTGTTCATGCTGTTCGGACAGATGGCCTCAAGCTACGCGGTGTTCTCCACCGACATCATCGGTATAAGCAATGCCGAGCTGGGGTACCTCTACGCGGTGAACGGGTTGATGGTGGTTTTCATGCAGTTCCCGATATCCCGTTCCATCAACCGCGTTCGCATGACCCGGGCCATGGCCACGGGTTCCACCCTCTATGCCATCGGTTACGGGATAGTCAGCCTGGCGCCTTCCTTGGGGATGAGCATGCCCCACTGGCTCTTCTCGCCAGGCTTCTTCTTCCTGGCTATATGCATGGTAATAGTGACGTTCGGCGAGATGTGGGTATCTCCATCGTCCATGACCCTGGTGGCCAAGATGTCCCCCGAGAAGGAGCGCGGCAGGTATCAGGGCATGTACGGGCTGGTCAGCAACTTCGGGTTCTCAGCAGGGCCTTTCTTCGGCGGGCTGCTGTTCGACGCATTCAGCGGGCAGCCTTTCATACTGTGGGCCGGCATAGGCTCGTTCGGCCTGATCGCCGCACTTGGCTTCCTGGGGCTTGGCAGGAAGATATCCGAGAGCGCCGACCGCATCGACGAGAACGACTAGTGCGGCAGATATTGGATGCTGCGCATATCCCCGTCGATGCGGGCCAGCATGCCCATCTCCGCCCTGATGTCCAGCATGGCGAAGTAGGCCACGATCCCGGTGTCACGCACCATTTGCAGCAGCTCCGGTTCCATTATGGCCTGTGAGATGTGCTCTTCATCGGCCAGGCTCTCGAAGGAGAACAGGTATAGAAGCGAGCGCTCCTTGGCCTTTGACGAGCGCAGGACATCCAGCGCCCTCTCGGTATGCTCCCTGGATGGATTTATGCCCATGGCTATGAGGGACGGCTCTCCCTCGGCGGACAGCAAGCGAACGCATTGCACGGGGGCGGACTCCTCCCGCACGCTCAGCCCCTCGCCGATCGCTCCGTCCTCTAGCTCGCCCTCTATCAATGAAGACAAATACCTGGCAGGGTACTCGAAGGCCAGGTCCGGGAACTCCTCTCTCAGGAAATCTCGGCAGACCAGGAGGCACTTGTCCTGCACCAGGTCGGATAGGACGTTTCCGTTCACGACTTCCCATTCCAGCCTCGATTATTTCACCGTTGTGCATTCATTTCCGTCCCTGTCGAAACAAGCTCTGCAAGACCAAGGATTATATGCCACGTTTTCCGGTCAGTGTTCGATGAGGGTCGTGGCCGTGGTCACCGAGGACTTCCGCTTCTTCTACGGGGCGGTCCGCTGTCTCAAGGAGAAGGGCCAGCCCTTCATATCGCTTGGTTTCTCCGACCCTTTGCCGTTGAACGTGGAGCTGGTGATCACCACCGAGGGGGAAAGGAAGAGGCTGCGCGGGCGCGATGTCATAGCCAGCGAAGACCCGGTGTGGGCGGTCAAGGCCGCTCTGGTGCTTTTACAGGGAGGCTCTTTCAACCGGGTGGTGGCGGGGGTGGACCCTGGCCCCCATCCCGGGGTAGCCGTATTGGGGGACGGCAAGGTGCTGCTGGCCGACACGCTACTGTCCCCTGAGGAAGTGGCTCCGGCCATACGGGACCTCCTTTCCCTGGTCAAAACCAAAGAGCTATTGCTCCGAGTGGGTCACGGGGACCCAACCAACCGCGACCGCATCATAAACTCACTTTGGGACGTCAGCCGCAACATCGAGGTGGTCGACGAGACGTCCACCACCCGAAGGACCGAGCATCCGGACGCCGACGCTGCGGTGGTAATAGCCCAGAGCCGAGGGAGGCCTCTCCCCTTTCGTCCCCGCGTATCTCCCACCCAGGGGGAGATAAGGGACATACAGAGGCTGAGCCGCATCGAGAGCCGCGGGGCCTTAACCATAAGCTCGGCTCTAGCCAGGAAGGTGGCGGTGGGCTCCATGACCCTGGTGGAGGCCATAGAGAGGCAGAGGGGGAAAGGGATGGAATGCTAAAAGTGGCCTGACGCCTATCGTTAATTTAGTAGAAAAACGGAGGCGATCAGACCATGCTATACGTAGGACTGGACGTCCATAAAGAATTTTGCCAAGCGAGCATATT
>JAAYDU010000030.1 GCA_012729095.1 Methanobacteriota archaeon
GAATGTCAGATCGTCGCGATCGAAGGGTGCCGGGGAAAAGCGGGTCGGACGGAGGCAGAAATGAAGATGTAGGAAGAAAGAAAATATCCCCGACAGCGCGGGGAACCTTTTAACAAAGGTGAAAAGGATAAAAGGAGGGGGAATTTCCCCGTTCTAGTTCAGGAGATGATGTTCTTGGTCCTCTCCTTCAGCTCACCCAACTTGCCCTTGTTCCATCCGGAGGTCTTGGAGAAGAAACCGGTCACACGGGTAATGCCCTCCACGTTCGGGGAGTGGCAGTAGACGCATGTGTCGGAAAGGCCGCGGGCGGTCTTACCGCAGTCCAGGCAGGATGTGAATTCCGGGCTGAATGCTATCTGCGAGTTCTGGGTGTTCTTGAAGGTCTTGGTAACGAACGCGGCTAGGTTCTCCGCCGGGGGCTTGTGTTCCCCGAGCCACACGTGAGTGAGAGCGCCAGCCTCTACCAGGGGGTGGAACAGCCCCTCCGACTTGACCCTCTCGATGGCGCTGATCTGGGCGCCCACGTTCAGGTACGTGGAATTTGTATAGTAGACCTCTCCAGAGCTCTTGTTCCCGCGCATGACCGTGGGAGCCTGCAGCGGATAGTACTTCATATCGAGCTTGGCAAAGCGGTAGGCGGTGCTCTCGGCCGGTGTCTGCTCGAGCGGCATCTTGATGCCGTACTTCTGTCCAAGCGCCTCGGCGTGCTTCTTCATCACCGAGATGACCTTCAGACCGAACATGGTGGCGTCCTTGCTCTCGTGCATCTGCTGACCGGTATGATACTGAACCAGTTCGTTCAGGCCGACCATTCCTATAAGGAAAGATGCCTTGTTGAAGCGGTAGTAGGGTTCCCCGTCCATGTTCATGGACAGTAGCGCCAGGGGGCCGTACTTGCCCATATCCAGCAGTTTACCGATGAACTCCTTCTTCTGCAGGTGCGCCTGGGCCACCAAATCGATCTTCTCTTCCAGCAGGCGGAACAGCTTCTCATCGTCCTGATGAGCTTCGAAGGCGATCCTCGGCAGGTTGATGGTGACGTTCTGCATGGCGGAATACCTCATCTTCCACGGCGTCTTGGCATCGTTGAGGTCGTTTTCATCCAGTTTGAATGTCAGGCGGCAGCATTCTGAGATCTTCGCGGTGCCGCCGCGGTCGAAGACGAAATAGGTATTGCCCTTCTCGGTTGCGGTCTGGCATATCTTGTGCAGGAACTCCTGGTGACCGTCGGTCTTGAAGAACTTCTCAGTCATGTGCACGTTGGGCTTGGGGAAGAAGAACGGGCGCCCCATCGCGTCACCCTCGAGGTACACGTCGAACAGTGCGTTGACGAACCTCTGGCTTTCCTCCGCGTAATCCCCGTACACCTTGCCGGTGAACTTCCCGTTCGGACCTATCGCATCCACGTTCTGGAAGTGATCGGGAACCTCCCAGTACAGGTTAAGGTCGCTGAATATGGACTGACCGCCGCGGGCCACGGCCTGCTGGGCGAACTCGAATATCAGGATCTGGGCCAGCTGTTTCATGCGGGCGTCGTCCACATTGGTCAGATAAGGTGCGAGGAAGAGATTGAAAGCATCCCAGCCGATAGCTCCGGAGAAGTTCCCCTGAAGCGCGGCAGAGAACTTGACCACCTGTTCGATGAGCACCTCAGGGTGCTTGGCTGGCTTGGCGATGGAGATAGCGTTGGGAAGGTTCAGGCCGAACTTCTTGACATATTCTATGGATTGCCCGCTGCAGTAGGGGCGATCGACCATTCCCAGGTCATGCAGGTGAATGTCCCCGCGCATATGCGCGTCGGCCAGGTCTTGGGTGAAGACCTCCAGGAGTGCGAACTCCTTCTTTATCTGCTCGGCGAGAGTAAGATTGGTGGCCTCGGGACCGTGGGGAACGTTAGCGTTCTCCTTGTTCGGGCTCATGATTATCTGCCGGGCATCATAGAGGGGGACACCCAGGCGGGTGTGCTGGCGGCGGATCTTGGCCAGGCCGTACTCTACCAGCTTGGCGTTGGTCAGCTCGCGTATTAGCGGGGCGGTGATAACGTCCAGCTGTAGTTCCCCTATCAATTTCTCGACCTCCCTGGCGACAATGGCCGCGGCATCCTCACTGATGTCGGTCTCGCGCATCAGGGCATCGAATATCCTGCTCTTGTCCCACTTCTTGATCTCCTCATCCGAGGTGCGGACGAACATGGATATCTCGGTCGATTCTTTGTCTTTATTATGGGTTGTATTTCGGGGGGATTCTGCGCTTTTCATTTCACTCACGTTGTTCCAAATCTCTCTTGTTCGCCAATGAATTAGAAAGGTGGGCCTATTTAGAAGGTCCGATTGCATCCATCCAACTCAGGAATATGACATTCAGCGCACACGTTTAAATGAATTTCTGAACTGAATCTGTTAACAATTAACGGACTTAACCGTGCTTGGCAAACCTATATTATTACCATATTTGTTACCATATCTGTTCACATATGTTCCATCCAGACAGGGATCTGAAGCAGATTATCATATCAATGCTTACAGAAGATGGCCGATCGATCAGTTATCTTTCCAGAGAATTGAAGAGACAGGGCTTTGACATGCATCGCCTTACCCTGACCGGATACTTGCGCGCGCTGAGCGACCTGAACGTGCTGAGGGAAAAGGAAGTTCCACCGGCCAAGATCTATACCATAGTCAAGGGCAGAGAGAAGGACATTTACCTCAAGGTCGCTGAACAAGCTAAGATACTGGTGCATGATGAATACCCAGAACTGACCTTATACTGCCTGCACAAAATGTTCAAGCGCCCCATCTTCAAAGAAGAGCTGGAGAGAGCGGGCGTATTCGAGTTCTCCCCTGGCATACCGGCCAGGGAGGAAGAGATAACGGATACCCGTAAGTTCATGCAGAAAACAGGGTTCAAGATACCTAACAGCAGCAAGGCGTACATACCTGCAAATGAAGAAATGGAGAGCGCGTTCCAGAACCTGCTCGTTCAGATGTTGATCGCTGATTCGAAATGCTCCTATTTGGTCAAGGAGACGAAACAGGTCAAGTTGGATCTGTGAACGAATGCGAATAACGTATAAATCCACCAAACACATTTCTGGCCACATGGAACTTAATGACCTGGTCGAACGCCTGAGGAATTTTCCAGGGGTGACCAGGAAAAAGAGCATTTCATCGGTTATCAATTTCTTTCCAAAACAATCTTATTCAAATGTCCTGGCATCGTATGGCGAGGATGCCGCGGTAGTGGAACAGGGCGACAGCCTTTTACTATTGGCCGCGGACGGGATCATGCCCGCCCTTATGAGGGCGAACCCGTTCTTCGCCGGTTACTATGCGGTCCTTGTCAACATACATGACATCGCAGCCATGGGAGGTGTTCCCGTGGCCATGCTGGATATCCTGTCTGTAAAGGATAGCCGGGTCTGCACACAGGTCATGAGAGGCATGGAATCAGCGGTCAAGAAGTTCGGGGTGCCCATAGTGGGCGGCCACACGCATCCCGATTGCGATTACGATGCTATCGACATAGCTATTATTGGGACCACCGAAAAGGGCAGGGCAATTTTCAGCCACACGGCCCAGACAGGTGATGACGTGATAGTGGGCATGGACCTGGACGGTTATTACCCCGACGCTCTGCCATATGCATGGGATACCACATCCCGCAAGGAGGCGCCCATACTGCGCCGGCAGATGCTCATAATGAACAAGATAGCCAAGCAGGACCTGGTCCGCTCCGGGAAGGACATCAGCAATCCCGGGACATTGGGCACATTGGGCATGCTCCTAGAGACGAGCGGGAAAGGAGCAACGGTCAATGTGGACCTTATACCACGTCCTGATGAAGTGGACATGGTGCAGTGGCTGAAGTCGTATCAGGGCTGCGGGTACGTGGTTACCTGCGATCCGACCAATTCCCAGAGGATCGTCGATATGTACGCCACGGTCGGTGTCACCGCCGCGGTCATCGGAAAGGTTACCAATGAACCTAAGCTGGTGATCGAGCAGGGAGATGACAGCGCGATCATGTTCGATTTCGATAAGGACATAATCACCGGTTGCACGCCCTCCTCGACCGTCGGATGGGAGTCCGTGGAACTGGGAAAATGAAGAGCTAGGCCACGGGGGTAGCCGCCCGAACCGATAGAGGTGGTCCAATCACAGACTCAGCCCCGCTACCCTTCGAGCGTAGGTAGTCCATGGTAAGGCTGTTCCCGTCAGGGCCTGACCCGTTCTCCATGATCAGAGCAAGGGGTGCCGCCCTCCAGCTGCACCGCGATGCTGCCTCCGACCCCGTAGGACAGGGCCTCAACGCCAATGATTGGGCCTCTAGCGCTCCGGATACGACGTCCCCCGCTGTCACCCCCGCGTATCGACGATTACGGTGTACAAGGACACGCCGAACGTCCCGGTCAAGCCTAGCGTGTGGTCTTATCCAATGACCGTATTTATAAATTCTCCATCTTCCGAGGAACGGAAGATAGATGGCCAACATC
>JAAYDU010000031.1 GCA_012729095.1 Methanobacteriota archaeon
ATCAGTTGTCCGACAGGGCATGCTGAGCAGCCACGCACTACTGGATAAGAGCTGAAAGCATCTAAGCTCGAAGCCACCTTGAAAAAGAGGCATCTTAGGACGCTCATAATTGATGAGCTTGATAGAACCGGGATGTACGCATCGAGGGCAACCGAGATGTTCAGTCCGCGGTAACTAACGTCCTTCGCCGCGTAAGCACTGTAGGCTTGCCTTAATGGTAGGCTTTGGCTTAACCGTTAAACAGGTTGCGTATGCAAAAAACCTCTTCCAAGTAAATCTATTTTCAATTTATCAGGTGGAAGATGGTTGCGTATGATCGTTCCATCAGCTTTAGCTAAAAAAATTTCAGTATGAGAACACAGTGTTTGTGGCCGTGGGTAATTTGTCCCGGACCTCCTTGAGGCAGGGGTAGAATATCCTCATCTCGTCCTCCTTCTCAGGCTCTCTGCCTATCAGCCTGGAAATGACCTTGACCTCGATCTTTCCGATGACCTTCCAATACCCATCACCATAGGATGTGTCGGTCATTATTAGGAGCGGGACCTTCAGACGGGGAACGTCCTCGATGTCCAGAAGGGAAGCGAGCAGCCGAAGCTCGTTCGGATCGAGCTTGTACGAAGAGCCGTCCTTTCCCTGATAGCAGGGGTCTTGCTCGTTCAGAAGATGCTCTAGTGACCTTCTCTTCGTCGGAACGTGCTGGTTCATGCTGGTGAACAGCCCTTGCATCGCTCGCTCGTTGAAGATGTCGGTCATGCGGATCGAAAAGAGCCGCGTCGAGCATATTATGGTTTTTGCCGAAACCTTGCGTAGGGACAATCTATAACTACGAATTGCTGAATAGTCACAGCCGATGTATCGTTCAGAACCGTTGGAGGATCTTTATGAGTGATATCCCACCCCAAGTCCAGGAAATGTTGGACACGCATCCCTGCTACAATGAGAAGGCTCACAAGAACTTCGCTCGCATGCACCTTCCAATTGCCCCGAGGTGCAACATCCAATGCAATTACTGCAATCGCAAGTACGATTGCATGAACGAGTCCAGACCAGGAGTGACCAGCGAGGTACTATCCCCCGAGGAGGCCATCCATAAGATACGATTCGTCAAGGAGAAGATGCCGTATCTTAGCGTGATCGGAATCGCAGGCCCTGGAGACCCTTTGGCGAATGAAGAGACCTTCACCACCTTGGAAATGGTCAAGAAGGAATTTCCTGAACTTACCCTGTGCCTAAGCACCAACGGGCTGAACTTGCCCAATGAGGTGGAGCGTCTGAAGGCACTGGGGGTAAAGTTCGTCACCGTCACCATAAATTCGGTCGATGTCGAGGTCGGAAAGAAAATCTATGATTTCGTGATCTGGCAGGGGAAGATCCTCCGAGGGGAGGAAGCTGCCCGCAGACTTATGATCAATCAGTTGGAGGGCATAAAGAAATGCGTGGAGGCGGGAATACTGGTCAAGGCCAACTCCGTTATGGTTCCCACGATCAATGCTGACCACCTTCCAGAAGTGGCCAAGAAGATGAAGGAGCTCGGGGTTTACATCCACAATATCATCCCTCTGATCCCGGTGCCGGACACGAAGTTCGCTAACATGCCCGCCCCAACCCCTGAGGAGCGGAAGAATCTGCAGGAGATCTGCGAGACAAGCATACGGCAGATGCGTCATTGCCGCTTCTGCAGGGCGGATGCTATCGGTCTTTTAGACAATGACCGATCGGCAGAGTTCGCCCATTTGACATGCGGACCCAAAGGTGCCCGATCGGCAGATCTCAAGGAAAACAAGCTGCAGGAAAAGACAAAGTTCAGATTGGCCGTAGCCACCTCCAATGGCGATATGGTTGACCAGCATTTCGGCCAGACCAGCAAGTTCTTCCTTTACGAACTGGAGAACGGAAACATAAGCCAGGTAGGAAGCGTGGAGACCGACCCGCACATGAAGGACCCCATGTTCGGAGAGGTGCATCGACAGAAGCTCGAAAAAATGGTCACCGACCTCGCAGGTGTCGATGTGGTCCTGGCATCGGAGTTCGGAGAGAGGGCGGAGATGGAGCTCATGGAGAGGGGCATAAGACACTATCGACACGATGGCAAGGTGGACGATGCCATCCACTGCTCGGTGGCGGACCTGTTCCACACTCGGGCCATGATGTTCGAGTGATGCCATGAGAGCGGCCAGGCTGTTGGTGGATTGCCTTCTGTCGGAGGGCGTGGACCGCATATACGGCATCCCGGGGGAAGAGAACCTGGAGATCATGGACGCCCTGTACGAGGCGGGAATGCCCTTCGTGCTCACCCGTCACGAACAGGCCGCGGCGTTCATGGCCGCCACCGCCGGTCGCCTCACGGGCAGGCCAGGAGTATGCCTTAGCACGTTGGGACCGGGCGCGACCAACCTGGTGTCCGGAGTGGCCGACGCTTGCCTCAGCAATCTGCCGATGATAGCGCTGGTGGCCCAGGCGGGCAGGTCCCGCCGCGATCCGCCCCAGAAGCAAGTACTGGACCTCCTGGCCCTGTTCCGCCCCCTTACCAAAAAAGCCATGGACGTGGGCGAACCGGCCGATGTGCCCGGGTCCGTGAGAGAGGCGTTCAAGGTCGCGGTCTCCGAGAGGAGCGGTCCGGTGATGCTACAGGTCCCGGAGGACGTGATGAAGATGGAGGCATCGGGTTCCCCGCTGCCATTTTCGAGGAGGGCGCGCAGAAGGGCTACCGATGAGGACCTGGCGGTGGTGCGGGACGTGCTGTCATCTTCCGAGCGGCCGCTCGTCCTTGCTGGTCACGGCGTCCTGCGCGAGAACGCGGTCTCCGAGCTGAGATGCCTCAGTGACGCCTGGAACCTTCCGGTCGGATGCACCTGGATGGCCGCGGGAGCGATGCCCTTCGACAATGACCTTAGCTTGGGGACCGTGGGAATGCGAAACAGCGACCTGGTGAAGGAGTGCTACGACGAGGCGGACGCCGTTCTGCTGTTGGGATTCGATGCAACGGAGTTCCAGCCGCAGTATTGGAACCGGGGACGGACCAAGCGGATCGCCTATCTGGGACGTACCAAGCCTGCAGAGTGCCTGAACCTTAAGCCCGAGGTCGTGGCCCTGGGCGATCTTCCATGGTCCCTGGAGCGACTGATCCCGAATGCCGATCCTAGAAAGGAATGGCACCGCGCTCACCGCGAGAAGCTCGTTTACGAGCTGTCAGGGGATACCGAAGGGCCCAAGGCCCTGGTGCAGGCCATGCGGCGCTGCTTGGGAAAGGAGGATATCCTGGTGAGCGACGTTGGGGCCCACCTGATCTGGTTGGCCAAGTACTATCCTTCATACGCGCCGAACACCCTGCTCCTGCAGAACGGGCTTATCCCCATGGGCGTGGCCATCCCCTCGGCCATCGCCGCCAAGATCGTGCACCCGGGAAGAATGGTCGTGGCTGCGGTGGGCGACGGGGGGTTCATGATGTCATCGGCCGAGCTGGAAACGGCGAAGAGGCTTGGCATCAATTTCGTCACGGTGATCTTCAACGACGGAGGGCTTGGACTGATCAGGGAGAAGATGCAGCGAGGCACGGGGAGGAGCTCCAACGTGGACCTGGGCAGCCCTGACGTGCCCGCCTATGCCCGCTCTTTCGGGGCGGAGGGTTATTCCGTAGAAGCGGGGGAGTTCGAACCGGTACTGCGCGACTGCTTGGAACGTGACGCCCTGGCGGTCATAGATGTGAGGGTGGACTACTCGCACAACCGCAACCTGTTCTGATTGCGTTAAATATTGGCTGCTGCGTTCGAAGTCCGAGGATGCCATGACGCTCAAGAAAGCCACCTTCGCCGCCGGATGCTTCTGGGGAGTGGAGGCCAAGTTCATGAAGGTCGAGGGAGTGGTCGACACGGAGGTCGGGTTCATGGGAGGACGTACCGAGTCGCCCTCCTACCGCGATGTATGCACTGACCGCACCGGCCACGCCGAGGTCGTTCACCTCACCTACGACGATTCCGCGGTTAGCTACGAACAGCTCCTTGATGTGTTCTGGGGATCGCATGATCCCACGCAGAAGAACCGGCAGGGACCGGACAGGGGGTCGCAGTACCGCACCGCCATATTCTATCATGACGAGGAGCAACGCAGGACCGCGGAAAGCTCCAAGGCCTCCCAGGACGCCTCGGGCAGGTTCAAGAGGCTGATAGCCACTAGCCTGGAGGAGGCGGGACCCTTCTGGAGGGCGGAGGAGTACCACCAGAAATACCTGTGTAAGAAGGGACTGGATACCTGCCATCTGTGACTGGGACCGGGATGCAAAGCCGACGTCATGACAATATTCTTATAACGACCCTTAAATACAGCCAGTTATGACCGGTTCGGAGTTCGACCTCGCCTTCTTCCGGGAGAAGGGTTTCAAGCGCAAGCAATGCCCAAAGTGCCAGAGGTACTTCTGGAGCCTGGGCGACTGGCCTTCTTGCGGGGAGCCCCCATGCGAGGAGTACACCTTCATCGGCAATTCTCCCACGAACAGGAAATTGACCCTGCACGAGATGCGCAAGGCCTACCTGGATTTCTTCGAGGAGAACGGTCACGGCCGCGTCAAGAGATACCCGATAGTGGCCCGTTGGAGGGATGACGTGTTCTTCACCCAAGCCTCCATCTACGACTTTCAGCCGTGGGTGCTGAACGGGGTCATAGAACCGCCCTACAACCCCTTGACCATTTCGCAGACCTGCGTCCGCTTCAATGACATCGACAACGTTGGGAAGACCGGGAGGCATTTCACCTTCTTCGAGATGTGCGCCCACCACGCCTTCAACAAGAAGGACGGGGATTTCATATACTTCAAGGACCGGACGGTCGAGCTGTGCCACCGTTTCTTCACCGAGAGCCTGGGAACGGACCCCTGCAAGATGCGCTACACCGAGGAACAGTGGGAGGGCGGCGGGAACGCCGGACCCTGCCTCGAAGTGATACTTGACGGTGTAGAGGTGGCCACCCTGGTCTTCATGATGTATCGGGACACGCCCGAGGGCCGGAAGCCGATGGATATGACCGTGGTGGACACCGGTTACGGGCTGGAACGCATGTGCTGGGTCTCCCAGGGCGTGTCCTCCGCCTACGAGGCGGTGTTCGGACCGGTGGTGGAGTGGCTGAAGGACCTGGCCAAGGTGGACCCCGACCAGACCATCCTCACCGAATACTCTAAGGTGGCAGGGGCCACCAACATGAAGACGGCGGCGGACGTCAGGCGCATACGTGAGACCACCGCTGACCGCATAGGGATCGATTACGAGCAACTTATGACCACCATAGCCCCCCTGGAGGACATCTACGTGATATGCGATCACTCCCGGGCGCTCATGATCATGCTCAACGACGGCGTGGTCCCTTCCAACGTTCGCGAGGGCTATTTCGCCCGCATGCTGGTCCGCCGGGCCCTGCGCTCCATACGCTCCCTCGATCTGAACATAAGGCTGTCGGACGCGGTGGGCCGCCAGATAGATCATTTCCAGGACATATTCCCGGAGCTGAAGGAGAACCGCGAGGACATACTGAACCTGGTGGAGGTGGAAGAGGGGCGCTACTTCGAAACACTGGGGAGGGGTGAGCAGCTGGTCGGCCGGCTGGTGAAGGACCTCAAGAAGGGGGAGAAGCTGTCCAACGAGAAGCTGATCGAGCTGTACGATTCCCACGGCCTCAACCCGGAGATCGCCCAGGAGTTCGCCCCCGATCAGATAGACGTGCCTGATAACTTCTACATGCAAGTGGCCGCCCGACACGAGAAGCCGGAGACGGAGACGGCCGAGGTCAAGGAGCGCCCGGAGAAGATGCCTGAGACCCGAATGCTGTACTACGAGGACCCGGAGATGGTGGAGTTCGAGGGCACGGTCATCGCTGAGATAGACGGCGGAGTGGTGCTGGACCGAACCGCCTTCTACCCGGAAGGCGGCGGGCAGGAATGGGACCTCGGAGTGCTGGACGGGAAGAGGGTGTGCAAGGTCATCAAGATCAAGACCACCGTCGTGCACTTTGTGGAGGGAGACAACCCCCTGATAGGAAGCAAGGTTAAGGGCAGCATCGACCTTGAGCGACGACAGCAGTTGATGCGCCATCACACTGCGGCGCATCTCATAAACGGGGTGGCACGCAACCTGTTCGGCAATCATGTCTGGCAGGCCGGAGCCCACAAGGCCGTGGACCAGGCCCGCCTGGACGTCACCCACTTCGAGAACCTCAGCACCGAGCAGAGAGACCTTCTGGAAATGGAGGTGAACAGGGTGGTGCTTCAGGACCGGCCAATAAGCATACGGTTCATGCAGAGGGACGAGGCGGAAAGGCTTCACGGCTACCGCCTATACCAGGGAGGGGCCGTTCCGGGAAAGGTAATCAGGGTGGTGGAGGTGCAGGACCTTGACGCGGAGGCCTGCGGCGGGCTGCACTGCTCGCACACCGGCATGGTCGGCCCGGTGCGCATCACCCGAACCAAGCGCATCCAGGACGGGGTCGTCCGCATCGAGTACACCGCGGGCATGGCCGCCGTGGCTGGAATGCAGGCCGACAAGCGTTCGGTGGAGATCCTGGGCGATGCTTTGAACGTTCCAGCTGAGAAGCTCCCGGAAGCGGTGGGGAAGCTGCAGGAGGAACTGCGGGAGCAGCGCAAGAGCATGGAGCAGCTGTCCTCTGTCATAAACGACATGAGCGTCAGGGGGCTGGTCTCGGATGCCCCCAGGGTTGGTGAGGCCCGGGTCGTGGTGCATGAGGCCCTACCGGGCGAGGACCCCGAGCAGATGTCCAAGCAGCTGGCGTCAATGCCCTGTACGGTGGCCGTGATAGGCGTTCCGGGAGACAGGGCGAAACTGCTGGTGGCATGCTCGCCGGACGTCAGGATCGACTGCCGCAAGGCCCTGAAGGGGATCATGGCCTTGATGGGCGGGGGCGGGGGAGGAAAACCGGACTATGCGCAGGGCGGAGGTGGAGACCCCTCGCGCCTGAAGGATGCGCTCGCCAAGGCCTTCGATATCATATCCCGGGAGATCGGTGCCTAAACCCATTCCAACGCCTTCCCCGTCCTGCAGAACACTTAAATACGGCCTCGAGCTTGGCTTTTCCGACAGAATCGATACTGTTGAAGGAACCCTTCATAAGAGGGGCTTGTTCCCGGACCGGTAGCCCTATCCGGAGATGGGAACTGCAAACCGTGCGCTTTGGCGCGGGGCGTACTTCGTGAGGGCGAGATTCGATTCGCGATCGTCAGCGGGGGATACTCTTGGCTGAAGCGAAAAAGACAACTGACACTGAAGAGAAGGACGACTTCCGGTACATTGTCCGCATAGTAAACACGGACATTGACGGCAACAAGACCACCGTGGTCGGCCTGCAGAGCATAAAAGGCGTGGGAAAGAGAGTGGCCGAGGTCGTCGTCCAGAAGGCAGGCGTCGACCGCGCGGTCAAGATCGGCACCTTGGACGAGGCTACCACCGACGAGCTTGCCAAGCTGGTGTCCAGCTACTCGGATTACGCCCCCAACTGGGCCATAAACCGCCAGCAGGACTACGAGACCGGTGAGGACCACCATATCGTGGGAAACGAGCTTGACATGGTGCTAAAGGACGACATCAACCGGCTGAAGATGATCAGATGCTACCGGGGACAGCGCCACGAGACCGGGCACAAGGTCCGGGGACAGCGCACCAGGTCCAACGGCAGGAGGGGACTGACCCTTGGCGTTTCCAAGAACAGGAACCAGCCATCCGGTAAGAAGGGGGCCTGAACATGGGTGACCCTAAGTTCCCGAGAAGGAGCTTCGACACTCCATCCCACCCCTGGCAGGGGGAGCGCATAAAGGAAGAGGCCTTGCTGGTGAAGCAGTACGGCCTGAAGAACAAGAAGGAACTGTGGAAGGCCAAGACCATACTGCGGAACCTGCGCAAGCAGTCCCGTGACCTGCAGGCACGCCTGAGGATCGGGGAGCACCAGGCCAAGATGGAGACCGAGAACCTGCTCCACAAGTGCGCCAGGATCGGCCTGCTGCCCATGGAGGGAACCAGGCTGGACGATGTTCTGGGACTTTCCGACATCGCCTTGCTGGAGCGCCGCCTTCAGACCGTTGTGTACAACAAGGGACTGGCTTCGACCGTCGGTCAGGCCAGGCAGTTCATCGTGCACGGGCACGTGTGCATCGACGAGCAGAAGGTCACCATACCCGGATACATAGTCACCCGGGATGACGAGGACAGGATCAACATCAACCCGAGGTCGCCGATCGCGGACGAGCTGCACCCGTTGAAGCAGGCCCAGAAGGAGAGCGCTGCTGACAGGGCGAGGCGCGAGGAGGCCGAGGAGATGAGGAGGGACGCGGGCAAGAAGAAGTTCGTCAAGCACGTGCCCAAGGACGTGGAGGCCGCTGTCGAGGACGTCGAGGACGTTCCGGCAGAGCTTCCGACCGAGGAGGTGAACTGATGGGAAAATGGGGAATAGCGAACGTCTTCGCCAGTTACAACAATATCATCATCACCTTGACCGACGTCACCGGCGCCGAGACCATAACCAAGTGCACCGGCGGAATGGTGGTCAAGGCGGCAAAGGACGAATCCTCGCCTTACGCGGCCATGAGGGCCGCGGAGAAGGTGGCTGAGATAGCCAAGGAGAAGGGTATAGAGGGCATACACGTCAAGGTGCGCGCACCCGGCGGAAACCGCTCCACCTCACCCGGACCGGGCGCTCAGGCGGCCATCAGGGCATTGGCCCGCGCTGGACTGAGGATCGGACGTATCGAGGATGTCACCCCTATCCCGCATGACGGCACCAAGAAGAAGGGCGGGCGCCGGGGCAGAAGGGTGTAAAGAGGCGCTTTATGCAAATAAAGATGCTAGAGGAGATGGAGAACAGGGCCAAGTTCCTGATCACCGAAGGCAGCCCGGAGAAGGTCAACGCCCTGCGCAGGGCGCTGATGATGGACGTTCCCAAGCTGGCTATAGACGATGTGGAATTCCATCTCGGATCGTCCGTGGACGCCGAGGGCAACGAGTACGAGAGCATCAGCCCGGTCTTCGACGAGATCGTGGCCCACCGGCTGGGCCTGGTGCCCATACCCACCGACCTGGACCTGTTCGGCTTCCGGGACCAGTGCTCCTGCGGCGGCGAGGGCTGCCCGAACTGCACGATCTACTTCTCCCTGGAGAAGAGGGGGCCGTGCGAGGTGTACTCCGGTGACCTGAACTGCCTGGGCGATTCCAAGTTCCAGCCCAAGGACCAGCTGATACCCATAGTCAGGCTGGGCGAGCGCCAGGGAATACTGGCCTATGCCATAGCCGAGCTGGGCACCGGCCGCAAGCATGCCAAGTGGCAGCCGACGCACGGCGTGGGCTACAAGTACTACCCCACCGTGACCATCGACCGCTCCAAGTGCGACAATGGCGGCACCTGCATAGAGATATGCCCGAAGGGTGTCATGAAGTTCAAGGACCAGAAGGTCCAGGTGGTGGACAACGACGCCTGCGTATTGTGCGAGGATTGCGTCAAGGTCTGCCGCGCCGACGCCATAAAGGTGAAGTGGTCCGAGGACAAGTTCATCTTCGAGTTCGAGACCGACGGGTCCCTGAGCGCGAGGGTGGCCCTGATCGCGGCCTTGGAATCCCTGGAGAGGTCCTTCGACGAGTTCCGGGAGAATATCGCTTCCTTGGAAGGCTGAAACGGCGGACGTCCCGCCCCTTTCCAACCCTTTAATCCTTTATGAAATCATCCAGGCACACGCTTCGTTTACATCGCACCGCGCATTCCGGTTCTTCCTGCACCTCGTCTTCGGCGTCCGGGTCGAAGGGGATGTCCAGAGGCCGTTCGTCACCTCCCTCGTCGAAGGTGTCCAGGGTTGCCGGCGATGTGTCCGCCTCCTCCCCGAAGATCGAGGTGATGGACCTCTCAATGAGCCGTATCCGTTGCTGTGTGTATTCCGAAACACCGTAATCGCGCCCTATGCGGCTGGTGACCCCGAGATACTTCTTCACGCTGGCCTCGTACACCGTGAGGTTCAGCTTGTTGCCGCAATAGCAGTGACCGCTTAGCGGCACCCGGCGATAGCTCTCCCCGCACTTTGTGCAGCGGAACTTCTGACCGGAGAAGCTCTTCAGGTTGCCTATCAGGTCGGGCAGGAAGTGCTTGGTGATGACGCGGTGCACAACATCCCCCGCGTCCACGGCCCTTATGCGCTTGGCAAGCTCCAGCTGGGCGGTCATCTTGTCCATCATGGTCTCCAGCGTCTTGTATGCGGATTCGGCCGGTCCCTCCGCTATGTCATTGGTGTCGTGGGTGAAGCCGAAGCCCTCGTACTGAAGCAATGACTTGATGCGGTCGGACACCAGGTCCATCTTGCCCTGTATCTCCTTGGGGTGACGGAACTCCTCGCAGGCCCGGTAGAACTCCAAGGGATACTCCCAGTGAACGTCGATGTTCTGGGCCTCCTTGTCCACCTCGTTGGGGTCCAGCCTGAGCGCCAGAACCAGAGGGGCGTCCATTAGGCCGCCCCGACTGTCCGGCAGGTACGATCGTGAGAAGTTGAGCAGGCCGTCCAGCAACAACACGACGCTGTCCTCGTCCCCGTCGGCGTTGCGCCTCTTCGCCGCGTGAAAGAAAGGATGTCCGAAGCACACGCTTGCCTTGGTGAATCCTATTATACGGCATAGTATCCCGCCCGAGGTGTGCGGAGCGAGTCCGATGGCCAGATGACCGATGATGTCCTCCCTGGCCTTGGCTTTGTAATAACGGGGCAGGTCGTAGAACCTTTCCAGAAGGTCGTCTATGAAATCGGCCACCCGCACCATGAAGTCCCCGCAGGAGTTGGATGGCACTATGTCCTGCACCTTCAGCTCGCATAGCTGCTCGGGGTCGGTCAGGGGACGGTCGTGTATATCGTGCTCATAACCGAGCTCCCTGGCCTTCTCGACGCTGAGACCTATCTCCCGCGGGCGGAAATGGGTCAGTGGAACGTCCGTAAGGTCGAAGCGGATGGTCCCATCCTTGTTGACGTATATCTCGTGCTTGCGGCGCAGAATGCCCTTCTCGAGGGGTTCCGGGCACATGTCCTTTGACCTGAGCACCTTCTCCCCCTTGAGCTTCGGTGGTATGGCCCTCTCACCAAGCGCCTTCTTGGCTTTGTTTAGCTCCTCGGAGAGGTTGACCGGGACCTCCTTTGACTCCCCCACGGGCACTGTATGCCCGCCGCAGGGGCACTTGTAATAGACGCGATGCTCTCCGCACTGCTGGCATTTCCTGACCCCCAGCTCCACGTTCACGGTTCCCTTTTCAGCCGCCTTCTCCATCAAGCGCTGCGGACCCCCGTTCATCCCTATGGGGAATATGGTGTGCGATGGGGCCTTGGCCGAACGGTCCTTGGCCTTCTCCGGACGGGCCATGCGGGAACCTATCCTGGTCACGGAACGCGGGTTGATCTTCACCCCGGCGCACCTGGACACCGCTTCCATGACCGTTTCTCCCTCCAAGGCCACCCGGTCCTCGATCCCGCTGTCGCCTAGCAGGCCCAGGCCGGCCAGTAGCGGTTCGGCGTATCTCTCCAGGACGACATTTCCGTCGATAACGCGGTGCAGGGCCCCCAAGAGCTCTAGCGTTCGTTTTTTGTCCGGGTCCATTGGAACCTGGAGAAGGCCGTTCCCCAGGGATGCTCTCTGCAGCACCCAGGCCCTCAGCCCTTGAAGCTCCTCCAGGGGGATGTCGTACCAGAACAGGTTGTACTTGGGGTGCAGCGGGACGCTGTATCGCTTGGACATATCCAGGGCGGCCCGGAAGTCGGGGGGATCCTCCCATCCCTTGGGAAGATCCCCTTCGTTGGCTGTGTACAGCTCGGCGCGATGCCATTCCAGGTCGTAATCCCCCGGGACGAGCACGTGGTTGTTCTCCACGAACTCCCCGAACGGGAACAGTATCTGGCCTACGTCGGTTATCTCCTTCACCCTGCCCTTGAAGGCCATGAACTGCTCGACGGTGTTGGCCTGCACCAGATCGCCATTGTCCAGAAGGAGTGTGGGGCCTTCCAGCCGGTCGCAGGGGGTAACCGCTCCGGCCTTCCCGGGCCGCTCGATCTTGATCTGAGTTCCGATGGCTAGGAAATCGTCCAGAGCGAACATGGTGGCCGGGCTGATGGCGATGGCCGCGAGACCGGTGGTCCTGGCCCGGCCGTACCTTAAACGGAGCCCTCCCGGTCTTGACGGGTGACCGAGCACCGGCCGGCCGGCCACGATGTCCTTGAGGTACTTGTAGTCGGGGGTCACCTTGACCTCCTTCTGCTCCTTGGCCGCCCCCTTCTTGATCCTGAGGTACTCGCTGATGAAGTCCCAGCCTTCCAGTCCAAGCTTCTTGACATGCTTCTCCAGCTTGGGCGCCTTCAGGCATAGCCCTTCAGCTATGACCAGGCAGACCCCGCCCCTCACCGCGTTGGTCTTGATGCGAGGCAGGTTGCGATAACCGGAGATCTCGGAGTCCTCGGTCTTTTCCCCATCTACGCATACGGGGCAGTTCCTGTAAATGATCTCGATCTCCTGGTTGCTGGGAATGAACTGCAGGTGCTGGCATTGCTTGTAGAGGGGGATCTCCTCCTTGAGCCTCTCCACCTCCCCCACGGTTGGCTTATAGGTCCCGATCCCGAACTCCCGCCTTACCACATCGGCGATCAGCACGCTCATGGCCTGGGCGGTCCCCCCGGCCGCCCTGATGGGACCGTTGAAGAACACCGACAGGTACTCGGTGCCGTCGGGGTTAGGATTGATCTTAACCCCGGCGATGCCCACTATGGGAGCGACCAGGATGCCTTCGGTGAGTACGGAGAGGCCCACCCTGACCGCCCGTTCTATGGCCATCTCCCTCCCCTCCTTGGCAGCGACCGCTTCCTTGGCCAGCTCCTTGGCGATGAACAGCGACACCTCCTCGCGGCTCTCGATGCGCTTGGATATGTCCCTGATGCGCTCGGCGACCCCTTCCACGTGCCAGTCGGACAGTTGCTTCTCCACCCTTGCCGCCAGGTCCTCGGCCTGGGGGATCTCCACCTCCGTGCTGGGGTCCAGGCCCTTGCGCCTGGCCTCGGCGGCCAGAGCGTAGCAGCGCTCGTTCTCCTCAAAGAGGATGGAGAAGTATCGGCGCATGGATTCGCTGCAGGCCAGTTCTTGTAAGGGCATCCCACCCGCACTAAGTGGACAGAAAATTAATAAGTTTGCTTAGAACATGGGCTCGGCCTGTTCCAGATGCTTGACGGTATCGCGCAGGGCGGCCATTACCTCCGGCACCCCTTGCCCGGTGGCCGCGCACATCTTTAGCCGGTCGGAGCCGCTGTCGAATATGTCGACCTTGTTCTCCACGACCAGGACGGGTACCCCGGGGAACAGCCCTTTGACCGACTCCAGCAGACCCATCTGCCCGTCCAAGTGATAGCCGCTGGTCTCCGAGGGGTCGAGTATGAACAGTATGGCGTTCGCCAGGTGCTTGAGCGCGGTGACCGCCTGCATCTCTATGCGGTTGCGGTTCTCCAGTTCCCGGTCCAGCAACCCGGGCGTGTCTATCACCTGATAACGGCGCCGGTTCGCCTCGTGTATGCCCACCTCTATCCCCTTGGTGGTGAAAGGATAGGCGGCCACGTCCGGCTCCGCGGCGGAGATCGTGCGCAGGAACTGGCTCTTTCCCACGTTGGGAAAACCGGCTATTACGAAGGTGAGCAGGTCATCGTTGAAGTCCGGGACCTTTCGGAACTCGTTCCGGGCAAAGGTGAGGAACTCGAGATCGGGACCGACCTTGTTGACCACGGAGGACGCCCGGCCGTAGAAGGCCTTGCGGGACAGGTCCGCAGCCTGCACGGACGATGATGTCATGACCTTGCTGGTATACTGCTTCTGCAGTTCTTTGATCTTGGAAGAGGCCCAGTCCAGATTGGAGAGCGCCTTCTTCAGCTTGTCCACGCCCACCGTCACCTCTATCATCTCCGCCAGAAAATCCCCTCGATCGTTGATGCTGGGGAAGGCTTTCACGTACTTCTGGAAGGTCGATGTTATTACGTCAGTGGCAGAGGCTATGCGGGCCATGGACTTACGCTTGACAAGCTCCACCTTGTCCGGCCCCTGCTTATCTATCTTGCAGACCTTGCGAAAGGCCTTGTCCAGGATCTCATCCGCAGTAAGAATGGTGGGGACACGCTTCCTAAGGTTCTGCACGGTTCGTCACAAAGTAGAGGTAGTTTATAAAACATGGCTCACGCCATGACCTATGCCTTGCGGGCGGAACCGGTGCTCACTATGGATGGACTGGACATCCTGGACATGGACGACCTCAGGCTGCTTGTCCTGCTCCGGGAGGGCGGGTTGGAAGGGGCTGCCCGTGCCCTTGCCCTGAAGGAGGGCACCGTACTCCGGAAGGCGCGCGCTATCGAAAGAAGGGTCGGGGGCAGATTACTGGAGAGCAACGCGCTTGGTCCAAGGGGCGTGGAGCTCATCGATGCTATGGAACTTTACGCGCGCTTGCTCGATGCTCAGCTCGAGAATCTTTGGCGCAAGCCCAGCCTGACCTGCGATGGCCTCCTGATCAGGGACGGGAAGGCCCTCCTGGTCAGAAGGGGGAGGGAACCGTTCCTGGGTCGCCATGCCCTGCCCGGGGGTTTCGTGGAATACGGGGAAAGTGTCGAGGACTGCGTGGTGCGGGAGGTTAAGGAAGAGACGGGACTGGACTCGGAGGTCGTTACGCTTGTTGGCGCATACTCCGAGATGGGCAGGGACCCCCGTGGTCATTTCGTAACACTTCTGTTCCTGCTCCGTGAGACGGGCGGGACCCTGAAGGCCGGCGATGACGCCGTGTCGACCGGTTTCTTCGACCTGTCCGACCTGCCGGAGTTGGCCTTTGACCACGAAAGGATGATCAGGGACGGCCTGGGTGTGGCGGAACATCATTTATAGTCCCGGGAATGGATACGGATGATGATGGGTCAGGACGACCTGGACGAGACGGTCCTGCGCATGTTGCAGGGCAACGGCAAGATGACCATAGAAGAGATAGCCGATAAGCTAGACCGTTCCCCTTCCACCATAAGGGACCGCATACGCCGAATGGAGGAGGAACGGTTGATACTAGGGTACTCGACCATCGTCGACCAGGAAAGGCTAGAGGTGGACGCCGAGGCGCTGATACTGGCCGATGTGGACCCGCTAGAGGAGGGGGCGGCGATCAGCGCCCTGATGTCCCTGGAGCAGGTCAGCGAGGTCATGAAGGTCACGGGTGAGCCGCGGCTCATGTTCCGGGTGCGCGCCTCGGACCGCAGGGAGCTGCTCAGCTTCCTGGACCGGAAGATAAGGCCGTTGGGCTTCCATCGCATTGATGTGCGCCTGATCCTTGACCGGGCGGTGAGATACCCGGGCTCCGTTTGATAGCGTTGTTTAATAACCCATCATTTTCTATAACTACGGGATGCAGACCATGACCTGGTTGGCGTTGCTGGTCTTCCTGTTCACCTATGCGCTCATTTCCATCAGGAGGGTGCGCAGCGTCAGCATCGACCGCCCGGCCGCTGCCCTGTTCGGGGCGCTTCTCATGGTACTGCTGGGCCTCGTCTCCGCCGATCAGGTGGTGGCGGCCATAGACCTGGACATCATCGGTCTGCTACTGGGCATGATGGTCATCGTGTCCTGTCTGGAGATCACCGGGCTCTTTGACCGGGTGGCGGTGTTGATGGTGGCCCGCTGCGCGGACCGGTTCAGCCTTCTGTGGCTGAGCATGGGAGCGGTGGCCCTGCTTTCCGCTCTGATACTCAACGACACGGTCGTTCTGATGTTCACCCCCATACTGATCAAGGTGTGCCGTTCAATCGAGGTTAACCCCGTCCCTTACCTGGTCGGGGAGGCGTTGGCGGCCAACATCGGTTCCGTGGCCACGGGGGTGGGGAACCCGCAGAACGCGTTCATTCTGATCCAATCGGGCATATCGTTCACAGATTTCACCCTGGCCCTCACCCCGTTGGCAGTGGTTTCCTTGGCAGTGGCGATCATCGTGGTCGCGATGGTGTTCCGAAAGGACCTTTTCGAGGAGGGTTTGCGCCCCCTCCCCATCGATCGATCGCGGGCCATGTCCGCAACCCCCCGGGTGCGCTTGGAAGGACCCTTCTACCTGGTCCTGATCGTGCTGGCCGCTGTTCTCACGGGGTTTATCGCCTCCTCCTGGATAGGCGTGCCCATATCATTGGTGGCCTTCCTGGGAGCAAGCCTTTTGCTGCTGGCCTTGCCCCTGGTCAAGAAGGACACGGGCACCGCCCCCATTCTACGCGGCGTGGACTGGACGCTGATACTCTTCTTCGTCGGTCTCTTCATACTGCTGAAGGGAGTGGAGACCTCGGGCCTGATGGGATCGATGCTCGACGCGTTCGCGGACCTGGGGATCGGCATAACGAAGGTGACCGGGCTTACCTTCATCTCTTCCGTGCTCTCCAACCTCATCAGCAACGTTCCGGCGGTGATGCTGCTGTCTCCCGCGGTACAGGCGGGGAACGACGCGCTGTGGCTGAGCCTGGCTTCCTCATCCACGCTGGCCGGTAACGCCACCGTGCTGGGCGCGGCGGCCAATGTCATCGTGGTGGAGAAAGGGCTGAGCATGGGCGTGGAGGTGCGCATTCGGGACTTTCTCATGGCCGGACTCCCGGTCACCCTGGTGACGCTGATGATCTCCATTCTGTTCCTGGGAACATAGAAAAAGTGAAAAGAGGTTTCGAAGGAAATGGTTTTGAAGCTCAGAGCTTCTTGGTGCAGAACCACCAGTCGTAGCAGTCCTTGCCCTTGCCAACGTTCTTCTTCCGCTCCATCGCGGTGTCGTAGTCCTTCGGCGGGGGCAGTATTGCGCGGTCGCCAATGAGCTCGCTGTTGGGCCAGCCTTCCGGGGTGGCCAGACCGCTCTCGTCGCAGAACTGCAGGGCCTTCAGGGCACGCACGACCTCGGCCACGCTGCGACCGATCTCCTGTGGGTAGTAGATGATAAGGCGTATGTTGGCCTTGGGGTCCACCAGGAACACGGCCCTGACGGTATTGCTGGCCTTTCCGGGGTGTATCATGCCCAACCTCATGGCCACGTCCCCATGGTCGGCAATGATGGGGAAAGGTATCTTTACGCCGATGTTCTCCTCGATCCACTCCACCCACTTAATGTGAGAGAACACCTGGTCGATGGACAGCCCGACCAGGACCGCGTTCATCTTTTCGAACTCCGCGGCCCTATTGGCGAATGCCACGAACTCGGTGGTGCAGGTGGGGGTGAAATCAGCTGGGTGGCTGAAAAGCACCAACCACTTGCCCGATACGTCCTTCGGAAGGCTCATCGGACCGTGGGTGGTGGCCACGGTCATGTCCGGAAACTTGTCCCCTATCAATGGCAGGCCCATCATTGAATCTTCGATATCTTCGCACATGTCGATCACTGTTTTCTCATACCCACCGTCACCATATTTATAGATTGTTCACTCTCTTGCAAATCGAGACCTCTAGCCAGTAGAGCTACATTCGGGCAAATATTCACACATCTTAACCCAAATGTGATAAATAAACCCTTTAAGGGAAATAAATGATATATACCGAGAGGCCCATTGGATAAATCATGTCCCTAGCCACTGACCTTTCGTTGGTATTCATAGTGATCGGGGTCCTGATGCTCCTATTGGAGCTCAGCCAGCCTGGGTCCTTCCTTCTGGTGCCGGCCACGGTGCTTTTGGCCTTGGGTGGCATCGGACTGGTATTCCCGGACCTGCTGCTGACAGTATGGTCCCCGATAATCGCGGTCATAATCCTGGTTCCCACAACGCTTCTAACGATCAAGCTGTATCAGAGGCTGGCTCCCCCGGCCCCGCCGCAGACCACGGTGGCCACCTCATTGATCGGAATGGATGGCGTTGTGGAGGTAGAGGTGGTTCCAGGCTCCATCAGGGGCAAGGTTCGCATAGCGAACGTCACCTGGAGCGCCACCTCGGAGACGCCCATATCGGTGGGGAAACGGGTCAAGGTGGTCCGCAGCGAGGGCGTGCACGTGACCGTGGAAGCGATATCCGATTAGAACAGGAGAAGGTAAACATGGTAATAGGAGCTGAGATACTAGGTTTGTTGATACTGGCCATCATCGCGGCGATCGTGATATTGGTCAATGGTGTCAAGATAGTCAGACCGTACGAGCAGGCGGTCTATATTCGATTGGGCAAGTTCATGCGAGTGCTGAACCCAGGGTTCAACTACGTTGCCCCACTCATTAACGAGACGGTCAAGCTGGACCTCAGGACGCAGGTCCTGGACGTACCGAGGCAGGAGGTCATCACCAAGGACAACTCCCCGGTCAACGTGGACGCCATCATCTATGTGAAGGTGATCGACCCCAAGAAGGCCTACTTCGAGGTCACCGACTACAGATCGGCAACGGTCTACCTGGCCCAGACAACCCTCAGGTCTATCATAGGCGACATGGACCTGGACGAGATACTGTCCAATCGCGAGAGGATCAACCTGAAGCTCAGGGACATCCTGGACGAGGCCACAGACCAGTGGGGCGTCAAGGTGGACGCTGTGGAGATCAGGGAGATCGACCCGGCCCCCAAGGTCAAGCAGTCAATGGAGGAGCAGACCTCCGCCGAGAGGCTGAGGCGCGCGGCGATCCTGAAGGCGGATGGCGCTAAGACCGCCGCGATCCTCAACGCGGAGGGGGAGAAGAGATCGCGCGTGCTGCAGGCCGAGGGACTCAGGCAGGCCAAGATCCTTGAGGCTGAAGGCGAGCGCCTGGCCATCATCCTGGAGAGCCAGGGTGAGGCACAGAAGCTCAGGATATTGAGCGTGGGCGCCAGTGCTCTGGACACCAAGGCCCTGACCGTGCTCTCCCTGGACGCCGTGAAGAACCTTGGAGATGGACAGGCCACCAAGATAGTGCTGCCCTTCGAGCTGACCCGCCTGGTTGAGGGCATCTCGGACTATGTCGGGGGGACCCGCTCGGTACCGGAGAGGGAGATCTCCAAGCCCGAGGACATCGAGAGAATGGTCGGCAAGGCCGTTGATATTCTGGGGCCAATACCGACCCAGGAGGAGCTGCGCCGGGATATGAAGGAACTGGAGATCACCACCGCCAGGGAAAGGCGGGAAGCGGAAGCTATCAAAGCGGGAAGCCGGGTCTCCCTGGAAAAGGACCGCGACTGAGCATATTCCCTCAAAACCTCTTTTCTTTCACCTTTTTTACCGATGCGTAAAGCACGTCCTCCGGTTCCTGGGAAATTGCCTCCGTTGGCTGTGGGATCAGGTGTCGATGCGCCACCTTCGCAGCATGAAGAACGCTATCACCAGGGTCACGGCGACCAGCGCTATCACGTAAGGCAGGTAATCGTAGTCAGGCTCGTATATCCCGATCCCGGAATACAGCGCCATAAGGGCGTATACCTGAGAATGGTCCCGCAGGTCCTGCTCGTCTATCCAACCCCCGCTCTCCACCGCCTCGCGGGAATCAAGGGAGGTGTGTATGAGCCCGTTCGCATCGCTTCCAGGATGGTCGTGCATTGTGAGCGGCTCGGAAAAGACGCACATGGTGCTGGTCGATTCCAACCCCCGGTCCATGTCCAGGTCCTTGCCCCAAATGCTGTTGAGCTCGTTGGACTTCCAATAGGGGAACATGAACGCGTAATGGTCGGACCCGGAAATGTCCTTGTAGGAGTGAACGATGCCCAGCTTCCCGCAGGCCTCGTCGGCCACGAAGTTGAGATCGATCTCGCCATCTGACCCTGCTAAGGTGACCTTAAGGTCCGAGGAGCCGATGGAATCGGCGATTATGCTTGCCACCTGGTCCTTGATCTCACCCCGGTGAGCGCTCACATAGTGCAGGGACCCGGCCATTCCCATCTCCTTGCCGGCAAAGGCCACGAAGCGCAAGCCATATTTGAGCTTGAGCTCGCCAGAACCCACGGCTTCCTGCACCAGCCTGGCGGCCTCCATTACAGCGGCCACCCCGGCGGAGTTGTCCACGTACCCTTCGCTGAGCACCGTGTCGTAATGGGCCCCCATGAGCACCAGCTTGGACGGGTGGTCATCGGAGACGACATCAGCGATTATGTTCCTGTGCGTGCCCTGGGAGATCACCGAGGGAACGCTCATGTTCACCAGGCCTCCGTCGATGGCCGCCTGAACGAGCAACTGCCCGTCGCTGTAGTTGACAGAGCCCACCGGGATCTTCAGATCCCAAAATATAGGTCCCATACCCCCCAGGGGCAATCCCCCGCTGGAAGCCTGGGTGCTTTGCTCTGCGTAGCTCATCCAGGAGTAGTGGTAATGATACACGATGGCGGCCGGGGGTTGCGCAAGCAGCTTTTCCTCGAACACGCCCTCCCAACCAGAGGACCATCGCACCTCCCTGCCTATGAGCAGTATCTTCCCGGTGGTGTTCAGACCGTCCCAGGATTGCCTGTCGATGGCCCTTTTTCCGACCTCGGTGGGGTCGTTTGCCAGGGGGAGCGGGAGGTTGACCAGCTCGCCGATCAGCCCTTCTTTCAAGGTAGGCATGCTGAAGCTCTCACAGTTGAAGGACCGCATGTCCGTGGCATCATCTGTGGTGGACAGGTTTCCGTCCGTGTCCATGGTTAGGAACGGGTCGGCGGTGAGGTTCCACACAGGCATCGTGAAGTTCTCCACGGTCACTCGCAGCCCGTACTCCGAGAACCGGCTGGATATGAGATCGGCAGCCTCTTCCGCACCCTGCGAGCCGCTGACCCTGCATGCCAGGTACTTGGATGAGATCTCGCACAGCTCCTCGGTAAACGCCATTACGTTGTCCCCGTTCCAGTTGCTCTCTATGAGCCGGTCGGCCGAGGACCTGTCCACTCCAGCGGCGATAGCCCCCGGCATCAACAATAATGAGGGGAAGAGGACCATCAGGGCCACGAGCAACGCTAGGACATCATTTCGCATGGGCTCGGTTTTGAATGAAAGGATTGCTATAAAGCAATATTGAGCGGGGAGGCTTTGTCCATCGGAGATGATGCCCGCCCTGTTCAAAAGGGGAGCTGTGGTGGACGGGCCGGGATTTGAACCCGGGGCTTCCTGCTTGCAAAGCAGGCGATCTTCCGAGCTGATCTACCCGCCCAGTGTGGCCGCATAAAAGGAGTTCGAATAAAAAGGTTTCGAGGTCAGCGGCATATGGCCCCGGAGGAGGCATCGCCCACCAAACGCCTGTACTTCGCCAGTACACCAGTGGGATGACGGTCCACGACCTTGACATTGGCCAATCTTTCCTCCAGCTCCTTCTGGGGGACGAGCAGTTCTATTCTGCGGCCCGTTATGTCAATGGATATGCGGTCCCCATCGATTATCGCGGCTATGGGCCCCCTGTCGAACGCCTCCGGCGAAACGTGGCCGATGCACGGCCCCCTGGTTGCGCCGGAGAATCTCCCGTCGGTTATGAGCGCCACGCTATCGGACAGTCCCATGCCGGCTATGAGGCTGGTCGGCGACAGCATCTCGGGCATGCCTGGACCTCCCTTGGGGCCCTCGTACCGGATCACCACAACATCCCCGGCAACTATCTCGCAGGCGGATATGGCCTCATAGGCGTCCTGCTCGGAGTCGAACACTTTGGCCGTGCCTTCGAACTTCATCATCTCCGGCGATACCGCGGCCTGCTTGACCACCGATCCCATAGGTGCGAGGTTACCGTATAGCACCGCTATTCCGCCCTCCTTGTGGAAGGGACGTTCCTTGGGCCGTATGACCTCCTCGTTGCGCACCACCGCCTTTCGGGCGATCTCCTTGATGCGGGTCCCGTTGACCGTCATCTCGTCCGAGAGCTCATCGACAAGCCGGCTGAGCATTGCGGGCACCCCTCCTGCAGCATCGAAGTCCTTCATGTGATAGGGGCCGCTCGGTTTTATGCTGGTGAGATGGGGGACCCTCTTGGATATCTCATCGAAGGTGCGAAGGTCGACGTCCACTCCGAAATCGGAGGCTATGGCAGGTATGTGCAAAGCTGTGTTGCTGGAACCGCCGATGGCCATGTCCAGAACGATGGCGTTGTTGAAAGAGCCTTTTGTCACCACCTTGCGGGCGTTCGTTCCTTCCTTCACTAGTTCGACTATGCGCCTCCCGGTGGCCCTGGCCAGGTCCTTCTTTCGGTCATCCGTGGCCATCATGGAACCGCAGCCGGTGAGGCTCATGCCCAGAGCCTCGGTCAGGCAGGCCATGGTGTTCGCCGTGAACAGTCCCGAGCATGATCCCTTGCCGGGACAGGCGCACCTCTCTATCTCCAGGACCTCCGACTCGCTCATGTTCCCGGCCTTGTTCGCGCCAAGGGCCTCGAACACGCTTTGCAGGTCCAGGCCCTTGCCGTCCTTGAGGCCGGGTTCCATCGGACCGCCGGTGACCATAATGGCTGGAATGTCCAGACGCCCGGCGGCCATCAGCATACCAGGGGTGATCTTGTCGCAATTGGTGACACCCACCCATCCGTCCATGCAGTGGGCCTGTACCATTATCTCCACGCAGTCTGAGATAGTGTCCCTTGATACCAGCGAATAGCGCATGCCGGAATGGCCCATTGCCACCCCGTCGCACACCCCTGGAACACCAAATGTCAGAGGAACGCCGCCGGCCTCTATGACCCCCTTCCTGACCTCCTCGGCCAGTTCATTGAGGTGGATGTGCCCGGGGACCACGTCGTTCCAGGAATTGGCAATGCCTATGAGCGGCCTTTCCATGTCCGCATCGGTCATTCCGGTGGCGCGCAGAAGACTGCGCTGTGGGGCCCGGTCCACCCCTTTCTTGACCGCGTCGCTTCGCATCGAGCCCCGATATGCTGCAACGGATAATAAAAAGTTCTTGGAACGTGTAAAAAAACCTGATGAGGTTCGATCCCCTATCGGTAGAAAGTGCAAGTACAGGACAGGGGGCCGTCCAGATAAAATATGCTCATTTGTAAATTTAATTAGCTCGAATCGAGCGGTATCCCTACGGCGATCGAAAGTAGCAGAGCATGGCTGGTAACCGGCTATTTATAGACGGGACCGTGAAAAATGCCGCGGTAACGCGCCTGTTGCTTGGGCGAGACAGATCGACGCGATCGGTCCACAGCTATGATAACGCTCCTGCCGAGCGTTAGGGCTACCCTGGCCACCAGTTTGTGGCTAGCGGCGAAATCCCTTACCGGGAAAAAATCGACCACAGGCGCCGCCATGCCCTAGATCCCCCGGTCGGGTCAGTGTTGATGATCGTCCGGGCGATCACATACCTGTTCACCGACATATTCACCAGCGCGTTCATCACCGCGCTTGTGGCATCGATCATCGCATCCCTGGGGCCCTACAAGGGTTTGTCCAATGTTGGTTCATCGCATTTGCGATATCGATCCTGGCAGCCAGCCCCGATCAAGACGCCCGGATGCCCGTTTGGTCCTGCCTGAAAAATCGATGGGATCGGAACGAAATAGCGAAACAAAGGAACGCGTAGGTTATTAGGTGGTGTAGAACGGATCCCATGATGCTAGCTTGATGGAACCACCCTGTGTTTAGGTCCTAGATATCCGGTCAAAACCTCGGCACCCCGGCCATCAATAGCTTGAGAGGGTTCGATCGCTTTCCAATTCCTCAGAAAGCCCCGCAATGATGCACCGCTCCAGCCATTCTTGATCACCGATCCGGCGATCGGCAATTATCCGTTCGGATCGATCGAAGCTGGTCCTTTCCTCACACGTTGCCGAACTCTATACCTTCATCGGCGAAGTGGGCGTACAGCATGTCGAGATAGTTGGTGACGATATCGTCCCTCTTGGAGATATCCCTCGTCCATATCTTGATCTCCACCAAGACCTTCTCGCCCTGTACGTCCTTTATTATCACGGTCGGAGCGAAGTGGGACGGGTCCAGCTTCTTTTCCAGGTATCTCCTGACGGCTTTGAGCTCGAACGTCTTGTTCACCTTCCTCTTCTCCTCCTCACCCACATGGGGCATGATCAGCGGGTTCTTGTCGGCCACGTCCAGAACGATGTCCTTGACACGGTCGAAGTTTTTCAGGGAGCCAAGCCAGACCGGGATGCGGATGGCCACGATCCCCGCGCGGGAGTAGTTGATGACCTTGTTGTTGACCATCACTGAGTTCGGTACGTACAGAATTCTGCCATCCAGGTCCTTGAGGACGGTGTTCATTAGGTTGATGTCCTTGACCCTTCCTATACCGGTGACGGGTAGGCCAGACACCTCGATCCACTCATCCATCTTCACCGGTTTTATGATCGAGATCAGTATCCCGGAGAAGGCGTTCATGAGCACCTGCTGGGAGGCCAGGGCCACGCCTATACCGAGTATACCCAGGGAAGCCAAGAGGGCGGCGACGTCCAGCCCCAGTACCTCCCAGAAACCCAAATAGAAACCGAAGGCCAGCACGATATACTGGACCAGCCTGGCAATGGTCTTGGATGGAATATGGGATATCCTGCTCTCCAGCAACCTTCTTGTCAGTATGTTGGACCCCTTGGCCAGCAATAAGGTTGCCAGGACCACCAGTAGGAATCCCACCAGGGCGGATACCGATAGCCCGAGAACGATTGGGTCTGCCATCCGGACGACTAAGGCCCCGTGGCCTTTAATATGATTGCCTTCAAGGTACGGTCATTCCCTCTCGCCCCAATCTGTCAATTATCTTGGAGAGAAGTTCGGACACCACGACATCCCGATTCTGGACCTCCCTGATCCAGAAGCGAATGCCCATGTTCACGCGCAGATTGCTGACCTCTTGAACGAGAACTCGGGGCATGAACTCCGTCATTTCCGTTCGATCTTCCAGGAAACGCCTGAGCTGGGGGATCCTTAGGTCCCTTTCTGTGGCCTTGAGCTCTGTCCCCTGTACATTGGGAAGCACCAGTGGATGTTCGGCCAGCACCTGCATTATGATGCCGACGACCTTGTCCCTGTCCGCCCCCACGGGAAGCGGGAAGGGAACAACGACCTCCAGGAAACCTGACTTGGTGTAATTTACCACCTGGTTCGTTATCATCAGGGAATTGGGAACGATGGTCATACGACCGTTGATATCCCGCAAGATGGTCCTGGTGAGGGTGATGTCAACAACGCGGGATGGATCGTTGGAGGGATTTCCATTGATCTCTATCCAGTCCTCCATCCGGACCCGGCGGTCCAGCGCGATCATCACCCCGGCGATGAAGTTCTGAATTAGCTGTTGAGAGGAGAACGCCACCGCGATTCCGACCAGACCCAACGAGGCCACCATGGCAGTGAGGTCCAGCCGCAGAACGCCTAGGACCCCGTATCCAATGCCCAGTGTCAAGATCACGTACTGGACGAAGTTGCTGGTGATCTTAGACTTCCTTTTCCCTAGCCTGAGGTCAAGAGCCTTGCGCAAGATCGAATAGGTGATCCTGGCGACAAGTATGGTCGTGAACAGGACCAGGATGAAGACCAGCAGGTTCACCAGATTTACACCGAGTACGGTGGTATCGGCCATTGACCTTCATGGTGGGTGGCTTTTAAAAAAGTAAGGTTTGGAAAGGGAAAATGTTGTTTAAATGATTTAAGTTCAGGACCGAAGAACTATCTCGATGTTGACCCCGTCCGGGACTTGGATCCTCATCAATTGCCTCAGGGCCCTCTCGTCCGCATCCAGGTCGATGAGGCGCTTGTGTATGCGCATCTCCCACCTGTCCCAGGTCTCGGAGCCTTCTCCGTCCGGGCTCTTGCGGCAGGGAACCTGCAGCCTCTTGGTGGGCAGCGGGATCGGCCCGCGAATGGCCACTCCAGTACGGGTGGATATCTGCTTGATCTGGGTGCAGACGCTGTCCACTTTCTCCGGGTCCGTGCCGCTCAACGATATCCTTGCTCTCTGTGCCATGTTTCAATCCCCAAAAAAATGGAAAGGGAAAAGGGGTTTACATCTCCTTCTTTTCAACATCGATGCAGATGCCAGCAGCCACGGTCTGACCCATGTCGCGGATGGCGAACCTTCCCAGCTGCGGGAAGTCCTTGGCCTTCTCCACGACGAACGGCTTGGTGGGCATGACCTTGACGATAGCGATGTCGCCGGTCTTCAGGAAGGTGGGGTTCTCCTCCTTGACCTGTCCGGTCTTGGGGTCCAACTTCTTCTGGAGCTCGATGAAGGTGCATGCTACCTGAGCGGTGTGGCAGTGGAACACCGGGGTGTATCCGACCGGTATGGCGGTAGGGTGGTTCAGCACGACGATCTGGCAGGTGAACGTCTTGGCAACGGACGGCGGGTTGTCCACCGGTCCAGCCACGTCTCCCCTCTTCACGTCGTTCTTGGCGATGCCCCTGACATTGAAGCCGACGTTGTCGCCGGGTTTGGCACTGGGAAGCACCTCGTGGTGCATCTCGATGCTCTTGACCTCTCCGACCTTGTTGGAGGGCATGAAGATGACCTTCATGTCCGGCTTAAGGATTCCGGTCTCAACACGGCCGACAGGGACGGTCCCGATGCCGGTTATGGTGTAGACGTCCTGTATGGGCAGGCGCAGGGCCAGTCCCTCGGTGGAAACGGGGAGCTTCAGGTTGTTCAGGCACTCGAACAGCGTGGGACCCTTGTACCAGGGGGTGTTCTCGCCCTTAGCCTTTATGTTGTCTCCCTTGTAAGCGCTGATGGGGATGATCGGAATCTCATCCAGCTTGAAGCCAACGGACTTCAGAAGGGTGCTGATCTGATCCTTCACCTTATTGAACTGCGCCTCATCATAGGGCGGCTTGATGGCGTCCATCTTGTTGACGACGATGATGATCTGCTTGACGCCCAATGTCTTGGCCAGGAACACGTGCTCCCTGGTCTGTGCCTGCGGACCCTCGATGGCGGAGCACACCACGACAGCGGCATCGGCCTGCGAGGTACCAGTGATCATGTTCTTGACGAAGTCCCTGTGTCCAGGAGCGTCAATGACAGTGAAATAGTACTTGTCGGTGTCGAAGCGCTTGTGCGAAACGTCGATGGTCACACCGCGCTCCCTCTCTTCCTTCAAACTGTCCATTACCCAGGCGAACTCGAAAGTTGCCTTTCCCTTCTCTTCCGCCTGCTTCTTGAACTTCTCGATCACATAGGGATCGATCGCGCCGGACTCCAAAAGGACCCTACCGACGGTGGTGGACTTGCCGTGATCGACGTGACCTATGAATACCAGGTTCATGTGAGGTTTATCAGCCATTTGTTTTCCCTCCAGATTGTTACTTAAATACTATAGGTTGGTTGCCTCTCGATATTATTCATTCTATATAACCGTTTTTCATCTTCAGCCGGAGTAATATCCTGCGTCGTACGGCTGTGGGTTCAATCCCTTCCGCTTCCTTATATCTCCGACCACCTTTTCCTGCAGTTCCCTCGGCAGTATCACGAAGCCCGAGTTCTCGGTGGACCATAGGGCGCGCCCCTGCGTCGCCCCGCGTATGGCGCTGGCGAAACCGAACATCTCGGCGACCGGCGCCTTGGAGACAATGATCGTTGAATCATGGTCCTGGTGTATGTCCTCGATGGTGGAACGGCGCCCCTGCAGCTCGCGGGTGACATCGCCCATCATGTCCTGAGGGCAGTTGATGTAGACCTTCTGCATAGGCTCCAGCAGAACCCTGCCAGCCTGGCACATCGCGCCATAGATACCGGAACGGGTGGCCGGTATAACCTGACCGGGACCCCTGTGTATGGAGTCCTCGTGCAGCTTGGCATCGACCAGCATGACCTTCAGTCCGGCGACGCGCTCGTTTGCCAACGGACCCACGTCCATGGCCTCTTCGAAGGCCTGTTTGCACAGCTCCATGGTCTCGTGCAGGTTCTGGATACCTTTAGTGGTGTCCAGGAACACGTTGTTGTTCTTGAACGAGACCACGCCCTTGGCCTGGTCCTTGTCCATGCCCAGATCGCTGAGCTGCTTGGCAAGGGCCTTGGGGTCCTTGATCTTTCCATCGATCTTGATCTCGCCGTTCTTTATCGCTTCCACGATGGCTTCCTCAAGAGGCTCGACCACGATGTAGAACTTGTTGTGCTTGTTGGGCGACTTGCCCTCGAACGGACCGCCCCGACCCTTTATGCACTCACGGTACACGACTATGGGCGAGGAGGCTTTGATATCCACCTTGTGATCGTTGACTATACGGTACTGGGTGATCTCCAGATGCAGCTCCCCCATTCCGGACAGAAGGTTCTCCCCGGTCTCCTGGTTGATCTGGACCTGTATGGACGGGTCAGCCTTTCCAACCGATCTCAGCACTTCGACCAGCTTGGGCAGGTCCTTCATGTGCTTGGCCTCTATGGCCACGGTGACCACGGGTTCGGTGTAGTGCGATATCTTCTCGAAAGGCTCCATATCCTTGTCGGACGAGCATGTGGCACCGGCGATGGCATCCTTCAGACCGGTCAGCGCCACGATATTCCCCGCCTCAACCTCTTCCACCGCTATGCGGTCGGCACCGACGCTCATGGAAACGGTCTGCACGCGGTTGGCATTGGGCATGCCGAGTATGTACATCTCCTGACCGCGAACGACCTTGCCGGAGAACATGCGGCCGACGGCCACCTCACCGGCGTGAGGATCTATCAGGATCTTGGTGCACATGAAGGTGGTAGGACCCTCGCGGTCGCAGTGCATCATGGCCCTGCCAACCTCGGAATCGATGTCCCCCTTCCATATGACCGGTATACGTATCTTCTGCGCCTCCAACGGATTGGGGACATGGGTGATGGCCATGTCAAGGAGCACCTCGTGCACCGGGGACTTCTTGGCCAATGTCCTCTGGTCCTCGTTCTTGCAGTAGTTGTAAACGTCCTTGAAGGATATGCCGCTCTTCTTCATGTACGGGGCGGATATGGCCCAGTTGTTGAATGCGGAACCGAAGGCGACGGATCCGTCCTCGACCTTCACCTGCCACTTCTTCCTCATGTCCTCAGGAAGGTTGGCCGCGATCCTCTTGTTGACCTCGGCGATGATCTGAATGAAACGCTGCTGCATCTCCTGCTCTGTGACCTTGAGCTCGTTGATGAGGCGATCGACCTTGTTCACGAAAAGGACCGGACGGACCCTCTCCTTCAGGGCCTGGCGGATGACGGTCTCGGTCTGGGGCATGATGCCCTCCACCGCGCAGACCAGGATGATACAGCCGTCCAGAGCCCTCATGGCCCTGGTGACGTCCCCTCCGAAGTCGACGTGACCGGGGGTATCGATCAGGTTGATCAGATAGTCCTTTCCATCACCATACCAGGTGTGGACCATCGAGGCGTTGGCCGCGTTGATCGTGATACCGCGGGCTTGCTCCTGTTCGTCGAAGTCCAGCATAAGCTGCTTGCCGGCGAGGTTCTCCGACATCATACCCGCCCCGGCGATGAGATTGTCGCTGAGGGTGGTCTTCCCGTGGTCGATGTGCGCGGCGGTGCCGATGTTCCTGATGAACTCAGGCCTCAGCATGATCTCCTGAGCTTTCTTGATATTGTCCTCTTTTCTGCCCATGTTCCCCACCTGGTTTATCGAGCTGAGGAAGCGACCCTTTCGATCTCTTCCTTCTTGGCCACGGAGAAGCTGTTCATGTCGCCCTTGGATGCCAGGATGAGTTCCTCGGCCAGACACTGCTCGATCGGCTTGGTGTTCTTGAACGAGGAGTTGACCGACCCCTTGGAGATGTTGCGCAACGCTATGTCCAGCCTGCGAGAGGGAGCCACGTCGACGGCCTTTGGAACGGAGATCCCTCCGAACTGCAGCCTGGTGATCTCCTCCCGGGGAGCGGCGTTCTCCAGAGCCTCCACCAGAACCTGTATGGGGTTCTTCTTGGTGCGCTGTTCGATGATCTCGAAGGCCTTCTTGGTAACGTTGTATGCCTTGAGCTTCTTGCCGGTGAAGACCTCGGTCCTCATCATGTTGTTGATGAGGCGCTCGACGATGTTCACCTTGGACTTTCCGAACCACTTGTTGGCATGCCTGGCGGTGGTGTGGGGCACGGCGGTGGGGGTCAAGTTGATGTACTTGGCCAAACCCCCGTCCTTCACTACGACCTCGCCGCTGGCGTACTTGCCGAACAGCAAAATGTTGTCAAACTTGAAACTGCCTTCTTCCACAGAAATCACCTGACCGGCTTCTCCTTTCTTCCCCTGACAAGTTCGTTCAGGGAGACGTTGTTGACTTGAATGACCTTGTACCTGACCCCGGGAATGTCGCCGTAGGAACGGCCCATTCTGCCTCCGATGCCTTCCACAAGTACCTCGTCGTGTTCATCGATGAAGTTGATAGCACCATCGCCCACCGCGAAAGCGGTTATCTGGCGACCGTTCTTGATCAACTGGACCTTGACGCACTTTCTGATGGCGGAATTGGGCTGCTTGGCCTCGATACCGACCTTCTCCAGTACGATGCCTTTTGCCTGAGCTGCACCCTCGAGCGGATCGGACCTTTCCTTGAGCTTCAACAGCCTTCTCTTGTAAGACCTGTCGCTCCACCTAGACTTCTGCCGATCGTTCCTCAGCTTTCTGGCAGTGAATAATCCTTTTGCCAAATGTATCACCTCTAAATCAGGAGCACCGCACCTATTACCGATTTTGTATATAAGAATATGGGACTGTGAACGATGGCCAAAGCATGTTGCTGGAGCGCGTTTCGGCCCGGAGATTAGCCGGTGCATTTTATCGAGAGGCATCGATGTCTCAAGTGCATTGTTCGGCCGGAAAGGAGTATGCAAGCGCAACATGTGGCCCGAACGTTCGAGCCTTGGCCGAAAGGTCCTAGAGATGAGGTCGGCCCTGTTGAGCCGCGCCATCGAAGGACGGGGGTTCAAGCCCTTCCATGCGACTCACCGCGCACCAAGGCAGTGGCCACGAGATGGGCAAGACGAACTGGTTCGGGGAGGCAGCCTCGCACGGTGCACTTGAGGACCGCGGCGTCGGCCTCCCTCTCCTCGATGCCCTCCGAGGCCACGAACACGCGCCCGTCAGGCACCTTCACCGCTCGCAACCGGTTGCGGGACATTATCTCGAAGCGCCTCTCCCAGTCCGGGAAATGTGCCTTTAAGGCCTCCATTATCGACGACATGTCAGGCTCGTCACGGGATATGGTCATCACCGGAAGGCCGAGCGCTTCGCTCAGAGCCCGGGCGTCCACAACGTTGAAGCCGCCGAGCGCGGCGCCGTCCACCATCACCATGCGCACCTGCTCGGAGAAGCGGGATCCCCTGACCATGCCCACTATGGCATCGTTGGCGTCATCCCCGTCCACCAGGCAGGAGGACGTCAGAACGCCTTCGACGTACGCGGGGGGACATACCAGAACCCCGGCCAGAGGGACCCGCGCCTGACCTTTGACGAAGGGACCGTCGTCGATGCCAAGCACGCGGGCCTGGTCCTTCATTCACATCATCCCCAGGTGCCCGGTGACCCGGTCCACCTCGGAGTTCGGCGCTGGGCCTATCCCGAGACATGTAACGGTGTTGGGAGGCAGCTCGGTCATCCCGGCATCGGTGATCAAAGAGGTTACCAATCCGAGGTCCTCGGCGGCCTGCTTGATCTCGTACAGCTCCGCTAGGTTCTGGACCTTGAGCACCACCTTCTTCTGACCCTCGCCATACCACCGATCGAAGTTGATGGACCTGCGCTTCTTGCTGACCAGAGCGCAGTTCACGGCGGCATGTGCCACTTGAGCGGCCATCTTGCCGGGGGAGAGCTTGAGGTCCTTGCGGACGACTATCACCATCTTGTTGTCGAACTCCATGATGATATCTACCTGTCACCGAAGGCCAGCGGGAACTGTCTCCTAAAAGCCCTCTGCTGGTTCACCTTGGCTATCTCTTCCATCCTCTCCAGCTCCTCCTTGGTGAACTTGAAGCAGATGTCCCTGCCGCAGATGGGACAGGGGAACTCGCGCCCTTCGAGGCAATCCTCCGCCCTCACCGTGATGAGTATCTCGCATAATGGGCAGCAAAGCACAAAGGAATCCATGTTATCAGCAATCCGCCATCCCTTGGCGATATAATATCTCTTTCCCGTAGAGTTTCGCCTTTCGCATATTACATTTAATATAGGGAGAGGAAATGGGGCGAACATGATGGAACTTATTCGCCGGGATGGTTTGGCGCGCATCTGTCGCCTGCATACCCGCCGGGGAGAGCTGGAGACCCCTTGTTTGCTCCCGGTGATCAATCCACGCCTGATCACCATTGCCCCCCGGGAGCTCTATGATACCTTTGGCTTTCGGGCCATCATCACCAACTCATACATAATAAGGAACGATCCCCGCATCAGGGAGGACGCCCTCGCCAGAGGACTGCACGACATGCTCGACTTTCCGGGGGTCATAATGACCGATTCCGGCACGTTCCAGTCGCACATGTATGGCGAGGTGGACCTGATCAACCGCGAGATCGTGGAGTTCCAGAGGGACATAGGTTCCGATATCGGGACGGTGCTGGACATCTTCGCAGAGCCGGACTGGAGCAAGGAGCGGACCGCCGCTTCCATCGATATCACCCTGGAGCGCAGCAGGGAGGCCGCCCGGTTGAAGGGCGAGATGCTGCTGGCTGGAGTGGTGCAAGGTTCCGTCTATCCCGATCTCCGCGAGATGTGCGCCAGGCGGCTCTCGGAGATGGACATTGACGTGAACCCGGTGGGCGGGGTGGTACCGCTCATGGAGAACTACCGCTTCTCGGAGCTGGTGGACGTCATAGTGGCGGCAAAGAAGGGGCTTCGGCCGGACCGCCCCGTCCACCTGTTCGGGGCGGGGCATCCCATGCTCTTCGCTCTCGCGGTGCTGCTGGGTTGCGACATGTTCGACTCGGCCTCCTATGCCAAGTTCGCCCGTGACGACCGCTTCATGTTCCTAGAGGGTACGTTCCGCATCCAGGACATGAAGGCGCTGGAATGCAACTGCCCGGCCTGCACGGGGCATGACCTGGAGGAGGTCCGGGCATTGCCTCCGGCCAAGCGCACGGCCCTTATCGCCAGGCATAACCTTTGGACCTCCAAGATGGAGCTGGAAAGGGTGAAGAGGGCCATAATGGAGGGGGACCTATGGGAATTGGTGGAGAGGAGATGCCGTTCCCACCCTGCCCTCCTGGATGCCTTGCGGGGCATAGGCAAGCACCAGCATTTCCTGGAGCGCTACGAACCTCTGTCCAGGGACCATGCCCTTTTCTACACGGGAGCGGAGACCTTCAACCGGCCAGCCTTCCTCCGGTTCCGAAAGCGCCTCATCGAGAGGTACGAGCATCCCGCCACGGAGGTGGGAATGACCTTCGAGGAGCCGGAAAAGCCCTACTCGCGAACGTTGAGGCCGGCCATGGACTCCATACTGGCCATCAGCGATGCGCATTTTCAGGTCATATCGCCCTTCGGCCCGGTGCCCATCGAACTGGACGAGGTGTACCCCATATCCCAGTCCCTGTTCCCCAAGGACCGGGACCAGCAGACCCGGGAGAGGACCGACCGAATGGCGGAGGAACTGGCCCATGGTCATAACTACAAGATGGGAGCCGTGTGGGACGGGGAGGAGACCCTGGACTTCCTCAAGATGTTCTCGCAGGGAAGCGGCGGTTTCGACATAGACATGGCCAGGGTGAGGGCGGTCGCGGACTATCAGTTCGGAAAGGGCGCGGCCGAGGCGCTGCTTGACGGGAAGGTGTCCCTGGTGAAGTCCAGGAACGTGGACCGCATAAGGAACGTTCTGGTGGACGGGGAGCATGTGGTCTCCATGAGGGCCGAGGATGGTTTCTACACGTTGAAGCTGGCCGGGGCGCGCCGTTTGCTGAAAGGGCTGCCATCGCCGCACATGCGGGTTGTGGTGCAGGACGATTCGGTTGAGTTCAACAGGCAGGGCCGAAACGTCTTCTGCTCCTTTGTCACCGATGCCGACCCCGAGATCCGTTTGCAGGACGAGGTCATGGTGGTGGACAAGAACGATGCACTGGTGGCGATAGGGCGAGCCCAGCTCACCAGGGATGAGATGCTTTGCTTCCAGAAAGGTGTGGCGGTCAAGGTGCGGGAAGGCGCCTAGTCCTCCACGTCACTGATCTCGTCGGCCACCTTAAGGCATGCCATGAGGTCCTCTAACGTGTGCAGCATGGACATCAGGCCCTTCGCCTCGCACTCTATCTTCAGGACGTTGCCTTCCGCCCACGAATTGGCATGATCGCCGTTGTCCATTTCCAAAGAACGGTTGACGTTCCGGACGCGCTCCTCGCTCCCGAGGTCCAGCTCAAGAAGGCATCTCACTTCCACGAGGGTCCCATGCCCGAGAGGGAATAAATCCCTTTGCTGCAACGGTCAAATAGGTCATGGTAGCCCCGTCCAGATTCGAACTGGAGTCGCCGGCTCCAAAGGCCAGCATGATTGACCACTACACTACGGGGCTCTAGTGGACCTCGATGCGGTATCCCCTATTTAATTTTCCATGTCCGCCACGATCTCCCCGTACAGATGGGTGGGGGCGTAGGACGTGATCCTCACATCGACCCTCTGCCAAAGGGAGTGCTCGCCCTTAATGACGATCGGCGCGTAATCATCGCTGCGGGCCATAACGCTGTTCCCCTTTCCCTTCTCGTTGATCATAACGGAACAGGTTTTCCCCGACCGGGAAGCGTTGATCTCGGAAGAGATGCGGAAGCGCAGCGCGGTGAGCTCCCGCGACCTCTCCTTGGACTTCCAACCAGGTACCTGGTCCTTCATGGTCATGGCCACTGTGCCTGGGCGGGGGGAGAACCTGGTGACGTTGATTATGTTCGGCCTCATCTTCTCCATGAGAGCGACCGTGGCTCGGTGGTCCTCTTCGGTCTCTCCCGGGAACCCGGTGATGACATCGGTTGACAGCGTCAGATCGGGAACCGCCTGCCGCATGGCGGTCACCAGTCGCCCATACTCTGAGGCGGAGTACGCCCTTCCCATGTCCCTTATGATGCGGTCGCTGCCGCTCTGCACCGGGAGATGAAGGAACTTGTAAACCTTGGGATGGCTAAAGGCCTCGGCGGTATCGTCCAGTATCTCCTTCAGATTGTCCGGGTTCATCATCCCCACCCGCACCCGGAAATCTCCGGGTAGAGCGCATATGCCTCTGAGCAGGTCCGGCAGCCTCGATATCCCGTCCATACCGTAGGAGGCGGTGTCCTGGGATGTTACCAGGACCTCCTTCATGCCCCTTTCCAGAGCGGTCCTGACCTTGGAGAGAAGTTCATCGATCGGATAGCTTACCAGGTCGCCCCTGGCAAGTTTTGTGATACAGTAGGTGCAGGCACCGCTGCAGCCCTGGGCTATGGGGAGGATAAGGGTCCCCGCATCTGGCTCCTTTGATAGGTGCGTTCCTTTTCCGATCTCCTGGTCCAGCACGGCCATGAATCCTGGATATTCGGTCGTGCCGCAGACTAGCGAGCCGGGGAACTCCTTCAGCAGCCCTTCCCGTCCCACGGAGGCCATGCAGCCAACTATGATAAGCCTCTTCCCGTCGTCACGGAGCTGGCGGAGGCGGCGCATGATCTTTCTCTCCGTGGGCTCGATGACCACGCAGGTGTTCACCAGGGCCGTGTCCGCTTCCTCCTCGGAGAGCACCTGCTGATGCCCTGTGGACCGCAGGTAGGAGCTTAGCTCAGCTGACTCCCCCTGGTTCATGGTGCAACCGTATGTCTCCACGAAGAACTTCACGGCGGCAAATATGTGACCTATTTATTATAGATAGTCAGAAAAACGTAGGGAGTCGGCATCATGCTGATCGATATCCTTCTCATGGTCGGCGGGATATCCCTTCTCACCGTTGGAGGCAACTGGCTTTTGAAAGGCGCTTCAGCGTTGGCGACCTCCCTGGGAGTGAGCACGTTCGTGATAGGCCTCACCGTTGTGGCCATGGGCACCTCGGCCCCTGAAGCCTCCTTGGCCATAGCGTCCAGCCTCAAAGGGGACCCTTCCATCTCCTTCGGCGATGTCATAGGTTCCAACGTGGCCAACATCGGGGTGGTACTGGCCATCCCTTGTTTGCTTTACCCCTTGTCCACGCGCATGACCCTGTTCAAGCGGGAGGCGGTGTTCCTGGTGGTATCGATCGCCACCATCGCGGTACTGGGTTACAATCAGATCATAGACCAGGGGAACGCGCTGGTCCTTATCACCATCTGGATCGCTTTCAATTACTTCATATTCCGTACGGCCAAGTTCGAGAGGACGGCCCGGCTTCTGGAGGTAAAGGCGGAGGGAGCGACCATGGGGCGATGGATGGCGCTCGCCTTCACCTTGGGCGGATTGGTCACCCTCATCGGTGGGTCGGAACTTGTGCTGAACGGGGGGGTCGGAATGGCCCAGAAACTTGGTGTGGATGAGTTCATCATAGGGGCGACGATGGTAGCGGTGGGCACCTCCTTGCCTGAACTGGTGGTGTGCGTGACCTCCCTGCGGCGGGGGGAGACTGGCCTCATCCTGGGGAACATCATGGGCAGCAATATTTCGAACAGCCTGTTGATCGTAGGGCTAGCAGGGATGTTCTCACCTATCACGATGCCAGGTGACTTCTACACCCTGGCCCTGCCGGTGACGCTGATAATCTATGGCGTGCTGATCGGCTTCATGTACAAGAACAGAAAACTCGATCGGTTGACGGGCATCGCCTTGATCTCCTTATTCGTTCTATATATGACGCTGATATTGTTTTGATGGGCGAGGCGTTCGAGCACATGCCCCCCTTCCACCTGGCAATCCACCGAGCTCTTGCATCAATGGCGAAAAGCGTTTGGCAGTGCGAGCTTGGTCAAAAGGCCTGTACGATCAAACCTGCCAACATGGTCACCGTTCCGGCGCAGAGCAAAGGTACGGTATACCTCCACGACACGGTCCTCACATCCTCGTGGGTGACCCTGGTGATGAGCCAGAAGAAAGGATCGGTCACGGTCGAGAACATGAACGCCCCGCCGCATATCATGAGGACCAGGGCCACGGGGTCCAAGGTAAACGGAAGCGTTGTGGTGACGATTATGCTGGTGGTGACGGTGGCGGTCACCACCCTTGACCCCTGGGCGGCCTGTATGGACATGGCCAGGATAAAGGGCAGCAGTATGGGCGGAATGACCCCCACCAGCAGGTCGAACACCTCGTCGGGGAAGGAACTTGCGGCAATTACGGCCCCGAAAGCCCCGGCCCCGCAGAGGTCGAATATTATAAGACCCGCGTTCTTGGTCCCCTCGTGAAGGGCCTTGGAGCGCACATCCCTGCCCACGACCGCCAGTGCCAGGAGGAGGGACCCGAACAGGGCGATGTTTATGTTGGACAGAAAGGAAAGAGGAGGGAATACCAGGCCGACACCGATCAGGATGAACGGCATAAGCACGGGTAGCCAAGCCCTCCACCTCTCAACATCGGGTTCTTGTATCCGTCCCATGCTCTCTACCGTTCCCCTCCGTTTCAGCAACGCTCCGACGGAGCACAGGAAAACCAGAATAAGGACCAGGGAAAGGGGGACTGTGAAGAGATCGATCTTCCAGGGGTCTGCGATGTGGTCGGCCAGACCATCAACGATGGTCACCACCACTGGCGATGGGTATATCAGCACGTAGGAGAGCGTGGCCCCGATCGAGCTGGCGAAGAGCGTGTGTTTCAACACGTCCTTATTTACATTGAACCGGGACAGTATTGGCGATACGAGCACGAAAGTGGTTATTCCGCACATCAAGGGAACGGACAGGATATACCCGATCAACCCCCCGGTCCTGGTAGGTGCCTTGATCCTTTTCTGTACGTCGAACACTATCCTGTCTATGTTGCCGCTTTCCCGGAGGACCCTGGCTATGACCACACCGCTGAACACGATTATGCCCAGGACCTTGAATATCGATGCCGCGCCCCCTGTGACAGTGGAAGCAAGGAGCCCCATCCCCACGCCTTCCATGGCCCCGAACAGGAAAGCCGCGCCAACGAGTGAGACGAACGGCGGCATCCTGAACTTGACCGTGAGGACCAATATTATCAAAATGCAGATGATGAAGGACAGAATGGCGCTCATTCAGTATATCCATGGATAACGTGCGATATAAATCATAGTGTAAATGAGATGCGCGGAAACGGCCCAGGTGGTCCTTCCGGCGATCATTAAGGGTATGAAAGGCCCTTTCGAACCGGACGAACGGATCCAATGGACGCTCGCAATAAAAGGAATGAATGGCGCGAAGGGGGGGATTTGAACCCCCGGGTCCTTGCGGACAATGGATTAGCAATCCATCGCCTTGCCGGGCTGGGCCACCTCCGCCTTTCGGCTGCAAAAGCAGGAGTCGTTATTAAAAGCTTTTGTCAGCCCTCGATTTCCACCAGTGGGTCTCGGGGTCGAGACTTGTCTTATCGTCCAAGAACCTGAAGTTGAGCGGCGTTCCGGCATTGCTAGCGACCGGTGCGCCAAGGGACCGTATTGCACCCTCCTAATGGTGAAAAACGCCCCGGCAAGGGAAAAGGTGAAATAGCAATGCTATAATGGGAGGGATGGAAGCGTTGAAACCGCTTCGACTGAGGCGCTTAAGTCGCTTCAAAATGGGAGACCCCCGAAACGGTTATATAATAGACCGAAGTTAAGGGGATTCTGCGCTGAAACACAGCGCCAAAAACGCCGAACTGGATGCTTGCATCTAGGGAGGTAAAATGAATGGGAATGGAGAAACAAGATCTCCGTCGAAAGACGTCGACGTGCCCTCTTGTTTCTGACGCTCGATGGCAGTAACATTTCTTCGGAAGTGGTACTGCTGGTGAAACTTGGTAACTCTGCCAATTTCTACAAGATAACATCCTAGGCGATCAATTAATGGTTGTCGAAGGATCAATTCCGGTTGATCCTGCCGGCGGCCACCGCTATTGGAATTCGATTAAGACATGCGAGTCGAGAGTCGCAAGGACTCGGCGGACCGCTCA
>JAAYDU010000032.1 GCA_012729095.1 Methanobacteriota archaeon
ATTAACAGTTATAAAATAATAAAAATAATAATATAATATAAATCAGATAACCGAAATGCCGTTATTAGCGGAGAAAAAAAGTGGAACTGGATATGCCCTTCATTTTAGTCCCTCCGAGCCCGCCATTATCCAATTATTTTCAAACGATATTTCCTATTTTGACGAATAATTGGTGAATTTGTTCATCGAACCATCTCAATCCCAAGTCCATTTTTTTCAGTAAAGGGTCCCCTGGTACTGCCCGGTCACCGGGCATCCCATGCACTTGAACGCCTTGAACGAGGGGCAATCGCGGCACTCAATATCGATCCCGCAGGGCGGATGATCGCTATGTTCGAAGACCATTACCGATGGCACTATGAAATCCCTGACCGTCGTTATCACTATATTGAAGTCCACGTCCGTGACGGATGAGTTGGGCCTGATGTGCCCGTTCACTATCGATTCAAGCGTGGTTATGCTCTCGCTGTGGAATATCAGGCAAAGGTTGCTCTTCCCGGAGATGGTGAAACCGTTGGCGAAGTAGGGACAATTCCTGAACATGCTCAATATCTCGTCGGGCCTGGTGGACGAGATGTCCACCTTGGCCAGGTACAGCCCCATCTTCATGGGGTTGATCCCCTGCTGCATGGCCAACGCCCCGCTCTCCTTCAGCTTGGCTATCCTGGCCGCCACCGAAGGCTGGGAAAGGCTGATCCTCTTGCCTATGTTCTCCTGGGAGGCGTAGGGGTCCTCGGCGAACATGGTGATTATGGCCTTGTCCTTGTCGTCTAGCTTCATCGAATAGATGTTATGCCTATGTATGATAAATAAACTTGTAAAAAATCCTATTATCAATAGCGGTCGAGTTGATATATTTTAACCTTTCTTTATAGGATAAAGGTGAAATAATGTCAATGTACTGCAATCAATGCCAACAGACCGCCAAGGGGGTCGCCTGCACCACCCGCGGCGTTTGCGGAAAGACCGAGGACATCCAAAGCCTGCAGGAAATGCTCATTTACGGTTTGAAGGGCATAGCCGCATACGCCTATCACTGCCGCGTGCTGGGCAAGAGGGACGAGCAGATTGACGCCTTCGTGCATGAGGCGCTGTTCAAAACGCTCACCAACGTGGACTTCTCCACCGAGGACCACTGGAACCTGATAATGAGGTCGGGAATGATCAACTACAGGGCCATGGAGCTGCTGCAGGAGGCCAACACCGAGTTCTTCGGCGATCCGACGCCCACCACCGTCTTCACCGGCGTGAGGAAGGGGCCGGGAATACTGGTCACCGGCCACGACTACCTGGACCTCGAGGCGCTGTTGAAGCAGACCGAGGGCACCGGCGTGAACGTGTACACGCACGGCGAGATGCTCCCCGCCCACGGATACCCCAAGCTCAGGCAGTACAAGCACCTGGTGGGCAACTACGGCGGAGCGTGGCAGAAGCAGAAGACCGAGTGGGCGGAGTTCGGCGGTCCCGTTCTCGCAACCACCAACTGCGTGCTGAACCCCCCCGAGAGCTACAAGGACCGGCTGTACACGACCGGGATCACCGCCCTGGACAATGTCAAGCATATCGAGAGGGATGATTATTCATCGATCATCGAGCACGCCAAGCGCATAGGCGACCTGACCGAGAGGCAGGGCATAAACATCCCCACCGGCTTCCACCACAGGGCCGTTCTTTCGCTCGCCCCGCAGATCATAGATGCGGTCAAGACCGGCAAGATCAGGCACTTCTTCCTGATCGGAGGATGCGACGGCGCGACGCCCGGAAGGGACTACTTCACCCAGCTGGCCGAGAAGGTGCCCAAGGACTGCGTAATCCTGACCCTTGCCTGCGGAAAATACCGCTTCAACGACCGGGAGTTCGGGACCATCGAGGGAACCGGCATCCCCCGGTTCCTGGACATCGGGCAGTGCAACGACGCGTACTCGGCCCTTCAGATCGCCATCGCGCTGTCCAAGGCGTTCAACGTCGGCGTGAACGAGCTGCCCCTGAGCATAGTGTTCTCCTGGTTCGAGCAGAAGGCCGTGGCCATCGCCTACACCCTGCTTGCGCTCGGTGTCAAGAACGTACGCATGGGACCTACCCTGCCCGCCTTCGTCAGCCCCAACAACTGGAAGTACATCCAGGAGAATTACAACTGGATGCCCATCGGCGACGTGGACGAGGACCTGAAGGCCATGCTCGGGAACTGAGGTCCCTGAAAACCCCTTTCAACCCCTTACTTTTCTTTAGTTCCCCGGGTACGAGAACCTCTCGACCCTGGAAAACCGTTAATCATGGTTCTTCCTTCCAGGACCGTGGACCTGCGCAGCCTCCTGAGCAACAGCGCCTTCATGATGACCATGGCGTTCATCGCCGCGCTCGCCGTCGGCGGGTTTCCAAGGAATTCCCTGCTGACGAACAGCAACATCGCGACGCTAGCGCTGGTGGTCATGATGTCCCTCTCGCTCTCCAACCTCAAGCTCCGGGGGCTGAAGGTGGCAGACCATTCGAAGGCCATAGCCCGCGCGCTTTTTCTCTCGGTCGGCCTCTCATCCGGAGCGACCATCGCCCTGGCCTTGCTGTTCCAGGGGGACCTGCGCACGGGCTGGTTCATGGTGGCCGCCGTGCCATCCGCCGTCTCCCTCGTGGCGTTCACCTTCCTCATGAAAGGGGAACTGGAACCTACTCTGGTGTCCACCGCCGCGCTTTACATCATCGCCCTGGCGCTTACCCCGCTGCTCACCCTCGTCCTACTGGGGGAGGCGGTCGACATAACAGTGCTGCTGACCTACGTCGCCCTGATGATATTGCTGCCGATCATCGTCTCCCGCCCCATTAGGAGGTTGAATGTCCGGCCGCAGTACGGGACCATCGTCATCAACCTCGCCCTCTTCGTGCTCATCGTGGCCGTGGCCGGTCCCAACCGCAACATATTCTTCCACGAGCTGGACCTCCTGGCCGCAATGCTGGCAGTGGCCGTGATCAGGATATTCGGCATAGGCATCCTCTGGGACCGCTACCTGCGGTTCCGCGGGGTCCCCCGCGAGCGAAGGGTCCCGGAGGTGATGTTCTCTACGCACAAGAACAACGGGATGGCCGCCACCCTGGCCATAGCCCTGGTCGGGCCGGAGGCTGCCGTCCCCGCTACCATCTGCGTGGTCGTCGACATAGCCTGGTTGATCTTCCTGTCCCATATGGTGTTCAGGAACGACGGGCCGGAAGCCCTTTGAGCGTTAGGCATGCAAAGAGTGAAGTGCAGGGAGCCTTCTGTAAACATCATGCGCGAGGAGACCAAGGTGTTCCTGGAGATGGTGGCCAGGAATAGGTCGGAGAGGCTCAGGGAGGCCTCCCCGGAGCTGCAGACCCATCTGACCATGGACGATTCCGGGCTGAGGTGCGCCCTCCAGGTGCTTAAGGACGGGGAGCTTGTCAGGCTGGAGTTCATCGAGTCTGCGACGACGGCCGGAAAGCAGGCCCAGTTCGGAGACTACGTGGAGGTGGCCATGAACGTGGGCTCGCTCGCCATAATGTTCCCCGAGGCGAAGTTCTCCCGGGACATGGCCTCGTCCATCTACCAGAGCGTTCTCAAGGAAGCTCGTCAGAGAACGGACCGGGAGATATTGTTCCTGGGGTTCGTCTATGACGACCGGGGCAACATCAAGAAGGTCGAGTGAGCGTCTACCGTGTGAGGGCGCGTCAAAGCAGAAGCGACTGCATGTCCTCGACCCGTTCGCTCATGTAGGCGCAGGAATCCTGGACGCCCTGGTTGTAGAACTCCGGGGCCAGTTCCTCGACGATGAAGTCCAATATCATGCCGGCGGCCAGATGTCCGATCTCCTCCCCGCGTTCTTCCTTGAAATAGGACATTATGGCCTTGACCATGTCCTCTTTCCTCTCCTTTTCCAGTTTGATCCTTTCCTTGTTCCTCATCGCGGCGCCTCCGGCCGACATGACCAAGCGGGAAAATAAAATTTCCCGAAGCGCCTCAGAAATAGCTGGCGGCCCAGGCGAAGAAGCGGTCCAGCAAACTGTCGCGAGGAGCGTTCTCGTCCGAGTAGAAAAGAACGGCGGCGAAGGCGGCCATCCATATGAAGAGCGGGTAGATTATCATCCTCTCTGAGCCGGCCGCCCCCAGCCCGAAGTAGATCTCCAATTTGTATGTTATCTCGGTGAAGAAGCCGATGATGCCGATGATGAACGAGGCCTTCCCGAAGGGCCCCGGGAAGGTCCAGTAACAGGCCAGCGCCGCCACGGCTATGAGCACGAAGGACAGGAAGGCGCCCACGTCATGCGCCCACTCTATGGTTATCGGGAAGGCGGCCATTATCAACATCCCGATGCCGCACAGCACGAAGAGCAGGGGAATGAAGTTCAGCTTCTTGTCCGGCCAGAGGATGACGCCGACCCCGATCCCCAGAACGCCGAAGATGACCAGAGAGGTGTTGAACAGCAGGGCCGAGGGCTGCTCCCACACGCCCAGGTCCGAGAGCAAGGTGTCCCTCAGGCTGTAGCCGTCATACAGCAACTGGCTGATGTTGGCCAGGAACGCGAACTGGATGATGGCCACGAACAGCAGGATACCAGCGAGCTCCCGGCGTCTCACGATGTGGTGAAGGCTGGAAACGAATTAAACGTTTTTGACGCTCATAGCGCATCGCGAAGTTCGTTCGGACCGGCGGCGGGTCGCCGGAAACCAGTTCACGTCATGCTCGCGTCCCCCTCTGGTCAGGACGGAGCCTGAATCGGCATTATATATG
>JAAYDU010000033.1 GCA_012729095.1 Methanobacteriota archaeon
CGATAAGCCGACGTGAACTGCGGGAGAAGTTGCAGAGCTGCGTGGAGAATTGGTACAGGAAGATGCAGGACGCCTTGGAACAGTTCGGCCCTTCCGACGTTGACTGACCTCCATCGCAGAGGTGGAGAGTGCGGGGCCTTGAAATGGACCGCAGCAAGCCCATGCCAAGAGTCAAATACGGTCTTGGGGATTCAACACTGAGAGCATGAGCTTCGAAGGAATGGACATCGTGTCGATCCGCGATCTGTCGAGAGAGCAGATCGAGCAGGTTTTGGAACGTTCCGAGAGAATGATACCCTATGCTCGGGGGGAGATGAGCTCCAAGGCCTTGGACGGGAAGATCCTAGCCACGCTGTTCTTCGAGCCGTCCACCCGGACCAGGATGTCCTTTGAGAGCGCCATGATGCGCCTCGGCGGCCGCATAACCGACCTGGGCGTGCCCTCCATGAGCTCCATATCCAAGGGGGAATCGCTCGCCGACACCATCCGCATGGTCGAGGTGTACTCGGACATCATAGTCATCAGGCATCCGCGGGAGGGAGCGGCGAGATTGGCCGCCAGGTTCTCCTCCAAGCCAGTGATCAACGCCGGGGACGGAGCTGGACAGCATCCAACCCAGACGCTCCTGGACCTTTTCACCATCAAGCGCATAAAGAAGGACTTCGACAAGCTGAAGGTGGTCATGGTCGGCGACCTGAAGTACGGACGCACCGTGCACTCCATGGCGGAGGCGCTGAGCTCCTTCGGCGTGGAGCTGACGTTCGTGGCCCCGGCGGCATTGCAGATGCCCAAGGAGACTGTGAAGCAAGTCGAGAAGGCCGGCGGAAAGCCGAAGCTGACCAACCGTCTGGAGGAGACCATCGCTGACGCGGACGTTCTGTACGTAACGCGGATCCAGAAGGAGAGGTTCCCCGATCTGGCGGAGTATCAGAAGGTGGCCGGAATGTACCGGGTGGATAAGAGGCTGCTACGGGAGGCCAAGAGCGACCTCATCGTCATGCACCCGCTGCCCAGAGTGGACGAGATAGACCCGGAGGTTGACGATACACAACACGCCAAGTACTTCGAGCAGGCCTTCAACGGAGTGCCGGTGAGGATGGCCTTACTCAACCTGGTCCTGGGAGGTGAGCTGTGATGAAGGAGTTCAAGGTGACCCCCATTCGAAACGGAACGGTCATCGACCACATCGACTGTGGCATGGCTTTGAAGGTATTGCGTATAATAGGCATGACCGACGGCGGCAAGGTGCAATCCCCGGTAAGCGTTCTCATGCACGTTCCCTCGAAGAAGGAGGGTTGGAAGGACGTGGTGAAGGTGGAGGACCGGGAGCTGGACCCCAGGGAAGTTGACAAGATAGCGCTGATAGCTCCGAAGGCCACCATAAATATTATCCGGGATTTCAACGTGGCCGAGAAGTACAGCGTCAAGATGCCTGAGCGCGTGGTCGGCAAAGCAAGATGCAGCAACCCCAACTGCATCACCAACCAGTGCGAGCCGGTGGAGCCGGAGTTCATCGTCGAATCGAAGAACCCCCCGGTGCTGCGCTGCGTGTACTGCGACCGCCAGCTGGACGACATAGCCGGGAACCTGCTCTGAGGCAGGTCCCTTTTCCTTTTTTCAGGTGTGCGGAATGGGCGTTCTTATCCTTACGGGAA
>JAAYDU010000034.1 GCA_012729095.1 Methanobacteriota archaeon
GCAGGGAGGTGCTGATGACCGGGGCCGGAAGGTATCTCAGGGACCAGTTGTAGACGGTGTGCCCGAATATGGTGCAGACGACCGCTAAGGCAAGGAAGATCAGCAGCTCCTCGGTCGGGTAAGGCCACAGCGACACGCCGTTGATGGTCGCGGAGACCAGCAGCACCACCGCTGCGGTGAGGTATACGGAAAAGGCGTAGGTGAATATTCCCAGGGTCTTGCGCAGCATCCTGCCAGCCAGTATGTACAGGGCGGCCATGACGCCGCCTAAGAGCGCAAGAGCGTTGCCGAAGGATTCCCCGGTACCGAGCCCGGTCAGGGCGATGATCGCTACGCCTAAGAATCCGATGGACACGCCCAAGATCGTCTTTTTAGAGGATTCCTTGAGCACGACCACCGAGGCGGCGCCGACGATCAGGGGATGGAAGTTCACCAGCAGGGTGCTGGATGCCACGGACGTGTAACGAAGAGAGGAGATGAAGGCGAAGAAGTGAACCGCCAGCACCACCCCGGTCAGCATGACCGAGCCCAGGGTCCGACGGTCCATGGGCATGGAACCCTTGCTCTCGTGGAAGGCGAACGGAGCGAGGATGAGGGAGGCGAGCAGCATGCGGTAGCCGGCGATGACCAGCGGATCGGAATCGCTCCAGCGGACGAATATGGAGGCGAAGGAGACGGCCAGTATGGCGACGATGAGCGCGGGGTACGCCAGTCGGTGCTGCTCGGGCATGGTATCAGTGTATGATGACGGAACGTACGCCCTTGCAGGCGCGTATCTGCGGCAGAAGCTCCGGGGGCACCGCCCCGGCGGTTATGATGAACAATCTCGGATCTGGCGACAGGTCGGGATCGCTGACCACCGTCTGGCGGACGGAGATGCCCTCGCGGGCGATGAGACCGGTGACCTCGGCGACGATGCCGGGGGTGGCGGCGTCCGTGGGAATTATCTCCAATGCCGTCCAGCCCATGACCGGCGCCACGTCCGCGAGGAGAGCGGTGGGCATGAGGCGGGAATAAACAGCGCTCAGCTCCGGGGTCTGCTGAATGGTGTCCACAGCCGAACGCACTATGCGGCGGTCCACGTTGGCCGCCCGTCCGATGGCCATGTCGGCGATCTCCACGTCCCCGCAGTACACCCGGCCCTCCTGGACCTTGAGCCCGTGGACCAGGAGCAGCTTGGCCACCTTGGCCTGGGACGGGTACTTGCCGAAATGCTTGGAGAGGGATTTCCACATCGAGTGACGTAGATGTGTTCTAGGCTTATAATCGTTGACAGAACCGCGTAATGATGCTCAAAATTGCTATTCGATGAAAACCAAAGTGCAATGTTCGTGGAGCGGACATCGTAATAATTGCAATATCAACGGTTAAATAAGAGAAATACAATGTAAATTTTGTGAATTATTCACAATAATTTGCATGGGGGATAAAGATATGTTGCTAGAATTCGAAGTGGAGAACTTCCGTTCCTTCGCTGGACCGGTGACCTTCAGCATGATCGCATCCTCGGACAAGAGCCATGAGCGCCACCTCATCGATATGGAGGGATCCAAGGACAAGGTGATGCGTTCGGCATCCGTCTATGGGGCGAACGCATCCGGCAAATCCAATCTCGTCATGGCCATGGGAATGCTCCAGACCATGGTCCTGCGTTCTCACCTGGCGCAACTGGGCGAGATGATACCTTTCTTCCCTTTCAAGTTCGGGAAGCCGGGGGAGGGCGTGTCCACCCGTTACCGAGTGGCCTTCCTGGCGGATGGCGTGGAATACGAATATGCGGTCAGGCATGATGCCGAGCGCGTGCTGGAGGAATCGCTGCACCACTATCCCCGGAATCGCAAGGCCATCATCTTCGAGAGGTCCCATGGCCAGGACCTGAGGGCGCCTCAGGACAATGGGTCGCTTAGGGCGATAGCCGATAAGACCCTCCCCAATGCCCTCCTCCTGTCCAAAGCGGTTCAGGACAATCATGCCATGGCGATCCCTGCCTTCAGATGGTTCCAGGAGCGGCTCATGGTGATCCTAAACATAAATTCCATGGTCGTGGAGGAGAGAGCACTGGCCCGTATGCAACAGGATGAGCGCTTTCGTTCCTTCCTTCTCAAGGCCTTGAGCATGGCCGATATCGGCATAGTCGACGTTCGCGGCAAGATCGTCCAGATGGACCAGGATGAGCTGGGGAGGATGCCGCCGGAGATCCAGGAGCAGATGCGCGGAATGGTGAACGGCAAGATAGAGCAGTGGCGCAGGCTGGAGATCAAGACCGTCCATCAGGTCATAGATGGGGACGGAGAACCGATCCAGGTGGAGATGGACTTCCATGGCGAGGAATCATTGGGGACCCAGAAGGTCTTCGCGGTGATGTCGTTGATCCTTGAGGCTATGGAGGCCGGACGGGTCCTGGTGATGGACGAGATGGACCTTCGTTTGCATCCCCTCATCGCCAGGTTCCTGGTGGAGATGATGAACGACCCTCAACAGAACAGGGGGAACGCCCAGTTCCTGTTCACAACCCACAACACCAACCTGATCGACCTGGACCTGTTCAGGAGGGACCAGATATGGTTCGTGGAGAAGGATGATCGCGGGCGGACCCGCCTCTATTCGCTCTCCGATTTCAATGTGCGAAAGGACCTCAGGGTCCAGAAGGCCTACGAGATAGGGAGGTTCGGGGCGGTGCCATTCGTTCAAGGAGGGAAGGTCGTCGAATGATGCGGCACCGGGGCCGACGGTCTCATCCGATGGAGTCCAAGCCCCGGTTGCTCATAGTTTGCGAGGGAAGACGGACCGAACCGAACTACTTCGATGGATTCCGGAAAGAGAATCGCAACGTTGTCATCAGCATATGCGAGTCGCCTGGAAAGACCCCTCTACAGATAGTCCGCCATGCTTTACAGAAGGCCAGGGAATTGGACATCGGAAAGGTCGACGGGGATTCCGCGTGGTGCGTATTCGATGTGGACGAATGTGAGGACAAGGACATGCGAAGGGCCGTGGAGATCGCCGGAAACGAACTGGAGCTGGCCGTGTCCAATCCCTGCTTCGAGGTGTGGTTCCTCCTTCATCACACCTTTGCCGAGAAACGCATGGACACCTGCCGGGACGTCATCATCGAACTTCGCAAGTACGTTCCTGGATACGATAAGTCAGCGGAGCATTTCGATCATCTCAGACCCTTGTCCTCGACCGCCATCTTCAACGCGGAAAGATTGGAGAGGAGTCGTGTTGGAATGGGGTATTTGGCCCACATGAGGGGCGCCAACCCATGCACGAACGTGCACCATCTCGTGAAGATGATCCTAGGTGATCCGGACCACCCTTCAAAAAGCGAGAATGAGAGGTAAGAAGCGAACGAACATCCCTTGACCGGGCTTTGCGACGCTTGCAGGCTGGAATATGTTCATAAAGCTTGCACATTATATTTGTCAGGAACGCAACTCTTATATGCGTGCTATAAATTGACACGGCAGGAAGGTGAAAAAGTGCTAGGCAAGAGCGTAAGGATGGAGCGGATAATGGACCGGGGCACCGGCAGGGCGGTGATCGTCCCCATGGACCACGGCATTACCAACGGCCCCATCGAAGGACTAGTTGACATGAGGTCGACCATAGACAAGGTGGCTCAGGGAGGGGCGACCGCCATCGTCCTGCACAAGGGCATAATCCCCTACAGCCACCGGTCCTTTGGGCGCGACATCGGTCTGATCGTGCATCTCTCGGCCAGCACCAAGTTCAGCAAGCGCAATGACCAGAAGATACTGGTGACCACGGTCGAGGAGGCCCTCAAGATCGGCGCGGACGCGGTGTCCATTCACGTGAACATCGGCAACGAGTACGAGAACGAGATGCTGGAGGACTTCGGGGACATATCCCGCCGCTGCAACGAGTGGGGCATGCCCCTGCTGGTCATGATATACCCGCGGGGCAAGGACATGAAGGACGCCTATGACCCGGACGCGCTGAAGGTGTGCGCCCGCGTGGGGGCGGAGCTTGGAGCGGACATCATCAAGACCAGCTACACCGGGGACATAGACACCTTCCGGGAAGTGGTGCGCGGTGCCCAGGCACCTGTGGTCATTGCCGGAGGTCCGAAGATGGACTCTGACGAGAAGCTGCTGCAGATGGTTCGGGACTCTATCGACGCCGGGGGAAAGGGCGTCTCCATCGGCCGCAACATATTCCAGCACAGGAACGTGATCGGGATCACCAAGGCCGTCAGCGGCATAGTGCTCGAGGACATGGAAGTCGAAGAGGCCATGCAACTCCTGAAGTGATTGTATGTCCGGAAAGGGCAAAATAGTCTGGGTGAGGGCCGATCACCTCACGTCATCCGCCGAGAGGAAGGGAATGGTCACCTCCGCGCTGGAAGCTGGTTACGCCGACATAGTGCTTCGGGAAGAGGATTCCGCCCTGCAGAAGGTCGGTCGCTACTACCCGATAGTCCGAAAGGGAGAGGAGCTGTTCGCCGACGGCAAGCAGGTCGGGGTCGTTCTGACGATACGCGACCACAAGGACGCCGAAAAGGCGTCCCGCTTCAAAGGAAAGCAGGAGTTCGTTCTTGTCGAGTCCCACGACTGGAAGGTCATTCCTCTGGAGAACCTCATCGCCGAGTTCCAGGGGACCAGCACCAAGGTCATCGCATCCTGCTCCTCCGTGGAGGAAGCGAAGCTCTTCGCCACCACGTTGGAGACCGGCGTGGACGGGCTGGCGATCACCATCAGCGACCCTTCGAAACTGGGACAGTTCTCCGCTCTGGCACGGTCGGACGTGGCCGCGGTGGAGCTGGTCGAGGCGACCGTCAAGGCGGTGAGGCCGGTGAGCGTCGGCGACCGGGTGTGCGTGGACACCTGCTCCATGCTCGGCATCGGCGAGGGGATGCTGGTCGGCTCCCAGTCCGCCTGCCTGTTCCTTGTCCAGAGCGAGTCCATGGACTCGCATTACGTCTCGTCCAGGCCGTTCCGCGTCAACGCGGGTGCGGTGCACGCGTACGTGCTGGGTTCTGACGGAAGGACGAAGTACCTCTCCGAGGTGAAGGGGGGAACGGAACTTCTGGCCGTGGATTCCCAGGGGCGAACGAGGCCGGTGGTGGTCGGCCGGGCCAAGGTAGAGGTTCGCCCGCTGCTGCTTCTGGAGGCGGAGGCGGGCGGCGAGACGTACACGACAATACTGCAGAACGCGGAGACCATACGCCTTTGCACCGGGGACGGCTCCATATCCATCTCCGACCTGAAGGAGGGGGACAAGGTGCTGGTGCGCCTGGAGGAAGGGGGAAGGCATTTCGGTCATGCGGTGAAGGAAAGCGTTGTGGAGAGATGACCAGGACCTGCGTGGCGATCTCGGAGGCCGACGAGGCTTCGGCATTGGCGGTGGCGAGGGAGGCGATAGCCCGTGGCGCCGAATGCCTGGAGTTCCGCTTCGATCTCATGCCCCTGCTGCCCGACGACCTCGGCAGCTTCCAGAAGCTGGAGGTCCGTCGCATAGCCACCCTGCGGGAGAGGGCGCAGGGCGGGGAATGGGAGGGCACCATCGAGAAGAAGTGGGAGTTCCTCTGGAGGGCTGCCAAGGCCGGCTTCGACATAGACCTGGAGCTCGGCCATCCCCTGGTGCAGAGGGCCCACCTCCTCAAGCCGTCCAAGGTCATAGTGTCCTATCACGATCTGAAGAAGACGCCGCAGGTGGCCAAGGTGATAGAGTCGCTGGTGGAATGCTCGGCCCGCTCGGACATGGCAAAGGCGGCCTTCACCGTGCGAACCATGCACGACCTGGCGCAGCTGGTGGAGGCGGCCCGCTGGTTCGCCCTCAGCCGGGAGAGGTTCACCCTCATCGGCATGGGGGAGATGGGCGCGGTCACGCGCGTGCTGGCCCACCGCCTCGGTTCCCTGCTCTCGTACGCCTCCGCCTCCAGGGGAAAGGAGACCGCCCCCGGTCAGCTGGACCTGGAGACGGCCAAGTGGCTGGGGAAGGACCCTGTGGTCACCGGCATAATCGGTTACCCGCTGGAGCATTCGCTGTCCCCGGTAATGCAGAACGCTGCCTTCAGGAGCGCCGCGGTGCGGGGCATATACCTGAAGTGGGTGACCATGACGGACGAGCTGGAGGACTTTATGGACGTGGCGGAGGACCTGGGGGTCAGGGGGTTCAACGTGACCATCCCGCACAAGGAGTCCATAGTACCGCTGCTGGACCGGGTGGACCCGGTGGCCGAGCGCATAGGCGCGGTGAACACCGTGGTCTGCGAGGATGGTTCCCTGGTGGGCAGGAACACGGACGTGATCGGCGTGGAGAGGACGTTCGAGCGGCACGGTGTGGACGTTAAGGGAAAGGCGGCCCTGGTCCTGGGGGCGGGGGGCGCCTCCCGGTCCGTGCTCTCCTTCCTGACCGGCAAGGGTGCGGAAATAGACATAGTCAACCGCAGCATGGGCAAGGCCGAGTCGCTGGCCAGGACCTTCGGGGCGGGGGCGGTCACCACCAGGGTGGCTGAGGAGAAGCGCTACGATGTGATAGTGAACTGCACCCCCTTGGGAATGAAGGGGTTCCCGCAGGGGATGTCTATATCCCCGCACGTTCTGCACGAGGGGCAGTTCGTGATGGACACCGTGTACAACCCGGCGGTGACGCCGCTGCTGGCGGAGGCGTCCCAAAGGAACGCGCTGGCGGTGAACGGCAAGGACATGCTGATATACCAGGCCCTGGCCTCCTTCGAGATGTGGACCGGAAAGGCCGTGGAGTACGAAGTGATGGAAAGGGCCTTCCGGGAGGCGCTGCCTTGAAGGGGAGGGGCGTGGCCGGTGGGGCCATCACCATCATCAACGCCATCGCCGCCGGGAAGGGCTGCGCGGTGGGCGTTGACCTCCGGACATGGGCGGAGGTGGAGCTGGTCCCCGGCGATGGCGTGGAGGTGGAGCTGGAAGGGCTTGCGGGGGAACCGACGCAACTGGTGGAGCAGTGCGTGCTATCTGTCCTGGAACGATTCTCGATCGGAGGGGGGGCGAGGGTGCGCACCGGCTCACAGATCCCCGTGTCCAGGGGATTGAAGAGCAGCAGCGCGGCGGCCAACGCGGTCATACTGGCCACGTTGGACGCGCTGCAGGTGGAAATGCCCGCCCTGGACGTGCTGAGGATGAACGCCGAGGTCTCCATAGGAGCAGGCGTTTCCGTCACCGGGGCCATGGACGACGCCGCGGCCTCGCTGCTCGGGGGAGCGGTGTTCACCGATAACAGCGCCGGAACGCTGCTGCGCCGCGAGCGCTTCGGCCTCTGCGACAAGGTCGTCATTTCCGTTCCGGACAGGATGATACGCAAGACCGGACTTCCCGGGGAGCGCATCGCCCTGTACCGCGGGCTGGCGGAGGAGGCGTTCCGCATGGCCTGGGACGGGGAGTATGCGAAGGCCATGACATTGAACTCCCTGGTATACGGGGCGGCCCTGGGCTTGGACCAGGAGATTTCGATCAAGGCCCTTCGCGCCGGAGCCATCGCCTCGGGCATATCCGGCACCGGGCCGGCGGTGGCCTCCCTGGTCCGCGCGGGGGAGGCGGCCCGGGTGGCCCAGGCCCTGGGAGGGAACGCGCTCGTCGTGAACGTGAACCAGGGGGCCGAAGGATGCGATTGAAGGTCAGACCGTCCGCCGCCGAGGGGGGCGTGATGTCCTCCCCGTCGAAAAGCTACACGCACAGGGCCATGACCCTGGCCTTGCTGGCCGACGGGGAGAGCGTGCTGCGCCGGCCGCTGCTGGGAGAGGATACCCTGGCCACCCTGGAAGCGGTCAAGGCCTTCGGGGGACGGGTGATGGAGGGAGATCCCTTGCGCGTGACCGGAGGTGCGCTCGAATGCCCCGATGACGTGATAGACACCAGGAACTCCGGGACCACCATCAGGCTGATGGCCGGGGTGGCGTCGCTGCTTCCCTGCGCCACCGTGCTCACCGGCGACGAGAGCGTCAGGCGACGGCCGATGCAGCCGCTGATCGACTCCCTGGCGATGATGGGGGTTCGCTGCGAGAGCACCCGCGGGAACGGCTTGGCCCCCCTGATCGTCAAGGGACCCAACCTCGGAAGCAGGACGGAGATCCGCGGCGACGTGAGCTCGCAGTTCATCTCGTCCCTACTGATATCCTCGGCCCTGAAGGAGGTGGACACCGAGATCGCGCTCTCCACCCCCCTGCGGTCAAGACCGTACGTGGACATAACCAGGCAGATGATGGAGCGCTTCGGTGCGTCCTGCCAGGTCACCGAGCATGGCTTCCTGGTGCAGGGCGGACAGAGGTATCGCCCCGTTGATTACGTCGTACCGGGCGATTTCTCCTCGGCGGCGTTCCCGTTGGCCGCCGGGGCCCTGACGGGAAAGGTCACCGTGCGGAACCTGGACCCGACGGACGTGCAGGGCGACCGCGCTTTCCTGGACATGCTCGTGTCCCTGGGAGCCAAGGTGGAATGGAAAGATAGCGAACTCACCTGCTCCCGTGCCGATCTGAGCGGTACGGACCTCGACCTGGGGGACGCCCCTGACCTGTTCCCGATAGCCGCTGTGATGTGCGCCTTCGCCAGGGGGGAGAGCCGCATATACAACGCGGCCCACGTGCGTTTGAAGGAGAGCGACCGTATAGCCGCGACGGCCATGTTCCTGAAGGACATGGGCGCCGATATCGTGGAAACGGAGGACGGTTGCGTCATACGCGGGGGGCGGCCGCTGAAGGGAACGAACGTCAACGCTTTCAATGACCACCGCATACTGATGGCCGCGGCGGTGGCGGCGCTGGGGGCGGCCGGAGAGACCGTCATAAGCGATGGCGGGTGCCACCGCGTCTCGTACCCGGACTTCGTGAACGACATGAGGTCCCTGGGAACAATGATGGAGATGATACATTGAACACCATCGGCAGCGAGCTTCGGCTCACACTGTTCGGAACCAGCCACGGGCCCTGCGTGGGCGCCGTGCTGGACGGGGCCCCTCCCGGGATGATTGTCGACGTGGCCAGCATACAGCATGAGGTGGATCTCCGCAAGCCGAGGGCGGGCATAGGCACGCCCAGGGCGGAGGAGGACGTCGTGGAGGTCATCTCCGGCATCGTGGATGGAAAGAGCACCGGCGGGCCGATCACCCTTCTGGTCATGAACCGGGACACTGACTCCAGGAAATACGACAGGTTCAAGAGCGTTCCCCGGCCGGGGCACGCCGACCTCACCGCCCGCTCGAAGTACTCCGATTGCGTGGACCTGAGGGGCGGCGGGCAGTTCTCCGGCCGCATGACCGTGGGACTGGTGGCCGCCGGGGCCATAGCCAAGATGCTGCTGGAGGAGCGCGGCATACGGGTGGCCGCCTTCGTGAGGCAGGTCGGCAAGGTTCGTGACAGGGAGGAGAGGGACGTCACATCCGGCGTGCTCTCGCGCTCCAACGAGCTGCGCGCGGCCACGGATGAGATGGCCGAGGCCATGCGCCAGGAGATAATCTCGGCCAGGGAGGACGGGGACAGCGTGGGAGGGGTGGTGGAATGCATAGCGGACGGGTTGCCCATAGGCATCGGGGAGCCCTTCTTCGACACTGTCGAGGGGGAGCTGGCAAAGATGTTGTTCGCCGTCCCCGGCGTTAAGGGCATAGAGTTCGGGGCGGGCTTCGCCTCCGCCGGGATGCGCGGCTCGCAGCACAACGATCCCTTCGTGCTCGTGGACGGAAAGGTGCGCACGGCGAAGAACGATGCCGGCGGAATATTGGGAGGAATAACGAACGGTATGCCCGTCGTCCTCAGGGTGGCCATAAAACCGACGGCGTCCATAGCCAGGGGGCAGCGTTCCTTGGACGTGAAAAGCGGCAGGCAGACCGATCTCAAGATAGAGGGGCGGCATGACCCGTGCATAGCCCCGCGCGCCGTCCCGGTGGTGGAAGCGGCCGCGGCACTGGTGTTGGCGGACCTGAGCATGAGAGGTGGTACGGTTGACTGATTCGGTAGAGGGCATTCGCTGGAAGATCGAGGAGATCGACAACGAGATCCTGGACCTGATAAAGAGGCGCATGAACATCGCGGTTGACATGGGCCACCACAAGGTGGACAAGGCCATGCCGGTGCGGGACCTGCGGGTCGAGGAACAGGTGCGGGACAGGTATCTGGCCAGGGCCAGGGAGATAGGCATAAGCGACGCGGCGGCCATCGAGCTGTCCTCGCTGCTGGTGCGCGAGTCCGTGGAAGCACAGGCGCGACTTCCCCGGCCCATGAAGCCCAGGAAGGTCCTGGTGGTCGGCGGGGGAGGGGCGATGGGTCAGTGGCTGTGCCGCTTCTTCGCCTCCCGGGGGCACTCGGTGAAGGTGTTCGACGACGTTCCCGGCGGGAGCTTCAAGAACGTGGATCTGGAGCCGGGCGTCAGGGAGGCGGACGTCATCGCCGTCTCGTCGCATATCTCGGCCACGTCGGACATGCTGCGCAGAATATTCGCCCTGCGGCCGAAGGGGCTGGTGTTCGACATCGCATCCGTTAAATCACCCATCCTGGACGTGCTGAAGGAGGGCGCGGACCAGGGGCTGATGGTGTGCTCCATCCACCCCATGTTCGGGCCCAGCGCCTCGTTCATATTCGCCCGCAACCTCATCGTCTGCAATTGCGGCTCCGACCTGGCGGTGAACCGGTTCATGCCCCTGCTTAACGGCACCGGGGCCAACGTCATCGAGATGGCGGTGGAGGAGCACGACCGGATAATATCGGTAGTGCTGGGCATGAGCCACGCGCTGAACCTGGCATTCTTTGGAGCGTTGAAGGAGAGCGGTTTCAGCCACGAGGAGCTGCGCCAGGTCGCCTCCACCACGTTCGAGAGGCAGATGAGCACCAGCGGGAGTGTCGCTGGAGAAAGCCCAAACCTTTACTACGAGATCCAGCATCTGAACCCGTACAATCGGGAGATGGTGGAGAAGCTGATCGACGCCCTGCGCGAGGTCCAGCAGGCCGGTTCCGATGACGATCGGTCCCACATGATCGACCTGATGCTGGAAGGTCGCAAGTATTTCGAGGTGAAGCAATGAAGAAACTGCAGGTGGCGGTGCTAGGCGCCACGGGAATGATCGGACAGAGGTTCGTGCAACTGCTCGAGGGCCACCCCTATTTCGAGATAGGCGGCCTTTACGCCTCCGAGCGCTCGGAGGGAAAGACGCTGGGGGATGTGCTGTCGCTAAAGGGAGTGCGCTTCCAGGAGGAGACGCTGAACACCCGCATAGAGGTGCTGGAGCCCAAGGCGGTGGCCAACCGCTGCCGCCTGGCCTTCTCCGGCCTGCCTGCCGAGGTGGCCAAGGGCACCGAGTCCGCCCTGGCCGGGGAGGGCGTGGCCGTGTTCTCCAACGCCGCCTCGCATCGCATGAGGGACGATGTTCCGCTGCTGATCCCGGAGGTCAACCCTGACCATATCGAGCTGGTGAGAACGCAGGCAACGTTCGCCAACGGCGGGTTCATCACTACCAACGCCAACTGCTCCACGACGGGACTGGCGGTGCCGCTGCAGGCGGTGTACAAGGAGTTCGGGTTGAAGGCCTGCTACGTGTCCACCTACCAGGCGCTTTCCGGCGCCGGTTACCCGGGCGTTCCGTCCATGGACATACTGGGCAACGTCGTTCCCTTCATCAAGAACGAGGAGGAGAAGATGGAGCAGGAGATACACAAGATGCTCGGCACGTTGAAGGACGGCAGGGTCAGGTTCGCCGACTTCGACATGGTGGCAAGCTGCGCCCGGGTGCCGGTGGTCGACGGCCACCTGGAATCCGCCGTGCTCAAGCTCGGCAGGGAGGCCGATGCGGCCGCCGTGGTATCGTCCCTGGAATCCTTCAAGCCGGCGCCGCAGGAGCTCAAGCTGCCCACGGCGCCTGTTCGCCCCATAATCGTGCGCCGGGAGGACAATCGCCCGCAGCCGGCCGCCGACGCTTTGGCTGGCGAGCCGGAACGGGCCAGGGGAATGGCCGTTTCCGTTGGACGCGTTCGTGAGAGCAAAGGATATATCAAGTTCTGGTTGCTTTCCCATAACACCCTGAGGGGCGGGGCTGGCGGCTCGGTTCTCAACGCAGAGCTGGCCGTGGCCAAGAAGCTCCTCTGAGGGGGTGCGGGATGAAGCGGACGGTCGAGGAGATCAACCAGAAGATAAGGGACGGGGACGTGGTGGTCATGACCGCCGAGGAGGTAGCCTCCTACGTCCAGAGCGAGGGCGTTGAGCGCGCCGCCAAGGAGGTGGACGTGGTGACGACCGGAACCTTCGGGGCCATGTGCTCCTCCGGCGCCTTCCTGAACTTTGGGCATTCCGAGCCGCCCATCCGCATGCAGAAGGTCACCCTGAACGATGTTCCGGCCTACACCGGCATCGCCGCCGTGGACGCCTACATAGGCGCCACGGAGCTGAAGCTGGACGATCACAAGGAATACGGGGGCGCGCATGTCATCGAGGAGCTGGTGTCCGGGAAGGCGGTGCGCCTGAAGGCCTCCTCGGACGGCACGGACTGCTACCCGCGCAAGGAGATCGACACGTTCGTCTCCTTGCACAGCATGAACCAGGCCTATCTTTTCAACCCGAGGAACGCCTACCAGAACTACGCCGCCGGGACGAACTCCTCGGAACGCACCCTCTACACCTACATGGGCAAGCTGCTGCAGAACTACGGGAACATCACATATTCCAGCGCCGGGCAGCTGTCCCCTCTCCTGAAGGACCCCTCGCTGCGCACCATCGGCATCGGCACCAGGATATTCCTGGGCGGGGGAACCGGTTACGTGGCCTGGGAGGGCACCCAGTTCCGGACCAACGTGGAAACCAAGTTCGGGGCCCCCGTGGGAGGGGCCCGCAGCCTGGCCACCGTGGGGGACCTGAGGGGAATGTCCCCCGAGTTCGTAAGGGCGCTGAACCTGCCTGGCTACGGCGTCTCGCTGGGCATGGGGGTCGGGGTTCCCATACCCGTGCTGGACGAGGACGTGATGAGGGCGGCGGCCCTGAGCGACGAGCAGCTGTTCGCCCCGCTCATCGATTACTCCGTGCAGTCGCGCAACCGCCGGCCCATCAAGCACCTCTCCTACGCCGAGCTGCGCTCCGGGCGGGTCGAGCTGTTCGGCAAGGAGGTGAGAACGTCGTCGCTCTCCAGCTACCTCAAGGCCAGGCAGATAGCCGAGACGCTTGCGGAGCGCATAGAGAACGGTGAGTTCCTGCTCACCGAACCGGTAGCCCAGCTGCCTTCCGACAGGAGCGTGGGGACGCTAGAGGTGCGCTCCCGGGAGGAGGCGGTCTGATGGCCAAGAAGAAGTACCTGCTGGGGTTCAGCCCGGACATCGTGAACGAAGCGATCGTCTATCGCCTGGTGAAGGACTACGACCTGAAGATCAACATACTCCGCGCGGAGGTGCGAGAGCTGGGCGGAAGGCTTCTCATGGAGGTCGAGGGAAAGGCGGCCAACATCAAGGAGGCGGCCGGCTACCTGAACGAGGCCAAGGTGGACGTTCAGGAACTGGCGACATACGTGGAGAAGAACGAGGAACGCTGCACCCATTGCGGGATGTGCATTTCCATATGCCCGGTGGAGGCGCTGATCATGGAGAGGCCCTCCTGGAAGGTCCGCTACGATTCGGAGAAGTGCATCGCCTGCGGCATGTGCATTGACGCCTGCCCGCCCGGGGCGATCAAGTTCAGGATATGAGAAGGCAGTTCCAGTATCGCGAGACCGCCACCACCCTGGAGGCGGACGACATCTACCTCCGTTCGGCGGAAGAGGCCATGCTCGATGCGCGGGAGGCGGTCGAGGCCTATATCGCCAAGGACCCCTACTTCAGGACCACCTTCGAACCCTATCCCGCTGCACCGGGCATGCCCGAGGTGGTCAGGAACATGTGCGAGGCCTCGCGGAAGGCCGGGGTGGGACCCATGGCCGCCGTCGCCGGGGCCATATCCCAGCAGGCCGTGCGAGCGATGGTGGAGGCGGGCAGCAAGCACTGCCTCGTCGACAACGGGGGGGACATAGCCATGCGCACCAACCGCACGATCACCGTCGGCCTCTACGCGGGGGAGCGCACCCCCAACTACCTGGCGATCGAGGTCCCGGCCACCAAGGGGCTGCTGGGGATATGCACCTCGTCAGGCACCGTGGGGCCGTCCATATCCCTGGGGAGGGCCGACCTGGCCACTGTCATATCCGAGGACGTCGCCCTGGCGGACGCCTGCGCCACCAGGCTGGGGAACCTCATAACCGAGGATGACGTCACGCTCATGGACCGGTCCATACGCGAGGTGCTCTCCATAGAGGGGGTGAGGGGAGCCCTGGTCATGATAGATGGAAAGCTTGGAATGGGGGGCAACGTGCCCAGGTTGGTGCGCTGCGACGTGCCCGAGGACCTGATCACCAAGGTGCGCTTCGAACGCTGAGCCGGGGGAAGATGACGGCTCCGGCAGTGTGTCCGATGTGGGCGCGCGTACGCGACCAGAGTGTCAGTAAATATAAGTAGCAATTGTCCATTGATGGGAAACGCCAAGGGTTATCACATGACACTCAGGCTGGCCATACCCAACAAAGGAAGGCTGAGCGAGAGGTCCGTAGAGATCCTCAAGCAAGCTGGACTGGAGATCGAGAACGGCGACGAGCGCAGGCTCTACGCCAACGTAAAACGCCAAGACCTGGCGGTCATGTTCCTCCGGGCCCAGGACATAGTCAAGTTCGTGCACAAGGGGGCGGTGGACGTCGGCATAACCGGGTACGACCTTGTGATGGAATCGGGCCTTGACGTCGTGGTCCCCTATCACCTCAACTTTGGCCGCTGCCGGTTGTCCGTGGCCATACCGGACTCCATGGACGTGAAGGCGCCTGAGGACCTGCCGGACGGCCTGGTCGTGGCCACCTCCTTCCCGAACCTAACCAGGCAGTACTTCGAGAGGCTTGGAAAGAGCGTGGAGATAACCTCCATATCCGGGGCGGCCGAGATAGCACCTATACTGGGCGTGGCCGACATAATCGTGGACCTCGTGTCCAGCGGTTCCACCCTGAAGATGAACCACCTGAGGGAGCTTTCGGTCATAGCGGAATCGCAGGCGGTGGTCATAGCCAACCGCAAGGCGTACGAGGGATGCGAGCAGCAGGTCCAGGAGATAATCTCCGCGATGCTCAGCGTCACCGAGGCAGAGAACAAGAAGTACCTCATGGCCGATGTTCCCAAGGCGTCGTTGGACGATGTGATAAAGGCCTTCCCGGGCATAGCCGGCCCGACCATAATGAACATAATCGGCAGGGATGACGTGGTAGCGGTGCACGTGGTCATCGACAAGTCCGACGCGTTCGACGCGATAAACAACCTCAAGCGCATGGGCGCTACGGGCATACTTCTAACGCCGATAGACCGCATGGTCCCCTGAGGTGATCCCACGGACAAGAACTGGATACGCTCTACATGCCGGGACCTGCAGCTCTACTACAACCCCAAAGTGGGGGACAAGCTGAGAATGGACACCAGCACCAACGCCCTGGGTGGCAACCCCGCCGGGCTGAGGGCCCTGCAGGAATGCGCCAGCATCAACGTCGGGCAGTACCCCAGCACCTACGGCGACGGTTTGCGCGAGGAGCTGGCCAAGCTTTACGGTCTGAAGCGAGACAACTTCGTGGTGGGCAACGGTTCCGACGAGGCCCTGGACGTGATCATGAAAACGTTCATGGAGCCTGGGGAGACCGTCATAACCGCCCACCCGGCCTATGTGCTGCACTCCTTCTTCGTTAAGATAAACGGCGGGCGAACGGCGACCGTGGACCTGGACGAGGATTTCCAGCTGGACGTGGACAGTATCCTGTCCGCCAAGGGCAAGCTGGTTCTGATATGCACGCCCAACAATCCCACCTCCAACACCTTCCGCCAGGAGGACGTGAGGGCGCTTGTCGAGGGGTCGAACCGCCCGGTGGTGGTGGACGAGGCGTACGGGGAGTACACGGGCAGCTCCTTCCTGCCGCTGGTGGACAGGTACGACAACCTGATCGTCACCCGCACCTTCTCCAAGGCCTACGGACTGGCGGGCATGCGCGTCGGCTACCTGGCCGCGAGCGAGGGTATGGCCGAGGCAATGCAGAAGGTGAAGATACCGTACTCGCTTAACCTTGTGGGGGAGCGAGTGGCCATCGCCGCCCTGAGGGACCGCGAGTTCCTGGAGAGGAGCGTTCGCGTGGTGAACGAGGAACGCCCGTACCTTATGAAGGGGCTCGAGGACCTCGGCTTCAAGGTGTTCCCCTCGGAGGCGAACTACATAATGTTCCGCCCCGACATGCCCTCCGACCTGCTGACGGCCAAGCTCTCCGACCGGGGAGTGCTGGTCAGGGACTTCGGCAAGGTTAGGATGCTGGAGAACTGCATGAGGACCACCATAGGCACCAGGGAGATGAACTCCGTCCTGCTGGAGAGGATGCGGGAGGTGCTGGGAGAATGCCTCTGAAGGTTGCCCTGGCCGATTACGGTGTCGGCAACCTTCACAGCATACGGAAGGCCCTGGAGAACTGCGGCGCTTCCGTCGAGGTGGTGGAGGACATGTCCCTCCTGCAGGAGGCGGAGTGCATAGTGCTTCCGGGGGTCGGCGCCTTCGACAGGACCATGGAGCGCCTGCAGCCATTTAGGGAGGCGATAGTGCAGAGGCTCAACGAGGGAGTTCCCTGCCTGGGCATATGCATAGGCATGCAGATATTGTTCCAGGGCAGCGAGGAGGGACAAGGTCCGGGCCTCGGCTTCCTGCATGGGAACGTGGTCAGGCTGAAGGCGCCGCGCATACCGCACATGGGCTGGAACACGGTGGACACGGACGACGTGATCATGAACGGGGTGCAGGACAATCACTTCTACTTCGCCCACTCCTTCCGCGCCAGCCCGGAGGACGGCTCGGACATCGGACATACCGATTATTACGGGATGATCCCGACATTGATGCGCAAGGCCAACACATACGGCACGCAGTTCCACCCCGAGAAGAGCTCCACGGCCGGCATGGCCTTTCTGAACAACTTCGTGCACTTCGCGGAGGACAGGAAATGAGGATCATACCCGCGGTGGACATCCTGGACCACCGGGTGGTGCAGCTGGTGGGAGGCGTGCCCGGAACGGAACAGGTAACCCTGCCCGACCCCCTGACGGTCGCCCTGGACTGGGAATCGAAGGGAGCGGGACGACTGCACATCATCGACCTGGACTCGGCGCTGGGAAGGGGGCACAACGCCCAGGCGATACGGCGGATCGTCGAGCGGGCCAAGGCGCCGGTGCAGGTGGGAGGGGGCATACGCTCCACCGAGGTGGCCGAGTACTACCTGGACTGCGGGGCAGACCGGGCCATAGCCGGCACCAAGGGGCTCAAGGACCCCGATTGGCTGAGGTCCATGTCCCTGAAGTACCCCGGGCGAATGGTGCTGGCGCTGGACATGAAGGGCGGCAGGATACAGATGCACGGCTGGAAGGAGGACTCGCCCCTGGACCTGAGGGACGTATTCAGCTCGATCGCCGACCTGCCGCTGGCCGGCGTGCTGTTCACCAACGTGGACGTGGAGGGGCAGGCCAAGGGCATCGACGAGGGGGCGGTGCGGGACTTCGTCTCAAGGTGCCCGCATCTTACCATAGTCTCCGGGGGCGTCACTGACGAAAGGGACGTGGATGCCCTCGAACGCATGGGCGTGGAGGAGGCGGTGGTGGGATTATCGCTTTATACTGGAAAACTGAATCATAACGCCATTCGGAGATGAGTCCATGGACCGAAAGACCGAGGTAGTTCGCAAGACCAGGGAGACCGAGGTCCGACTGAAGCTGGACCTAGACGGCGAGGGCGCGACCAGTGTGAAATGCGAGGAGCAGTTCCTTCGCCACATGGTGGAGACTATGGGACGCTACGCCGATTTCGATCTCACCCTCGAGGCGGAGGGGGACGACGTGCACCACCTGGTGGAGGACGTCGCGATAGTCCTGGGAAAGACCCTGAAGCAGTGCCTCGGGGAATACCCCATAGAGCGCACCGCCTTTTCCATGATACCGATGGACGACGCCCTGGTGCAGGTGGCGGTGGACATAATCGAGAGGCCGTACGCGGACGTGGACTGCCCCGACCCCCTGTACGCCCACTTCCTGCGCAGTTTCGCCATGTCCTCCGGGATCACCCTGCACGTCATGGTCATGCGCGGATACGACCAGCATCACATCGTGGAGGCCTCGTTCAAGGCGCTGGGCAAGGCACTGAGATCGGCCGTGCGACCCAGGAAGGAGGAGCTGAGCACCAAGGACCGCCCGAAGGTGATGGAGCGATGAGCTTGACCAAGAGGATCATCCCCTGCCTGGACGTCAAGAACGGGGCGGTAGTGAAGGGCATCAAGTTCCTGGACCTCAAGGACGTGGGATACCCGCCCGAGATGGCCGAGGCCTACGAGAAGCAGGGAGCGGACGAGATAGTGTTCCTGGACATATCTGCCAGCGCGGAGGGCAGGCGGACCTTGCTGGACATAGTCGAGGAGACTGCCAAGCGGCTCTTCGTCCCCCTGACCGTGGGCGGGGGCATACGGGAGAAGGACGACATGAGAGCGGCGCTCAACGCCGGTGCGGACAAGGTGTCCATGAACACCGTGGCGGTGCTGCGTCCCGAAATGATCTCCGAATGCGCCAAGGACTTCGGCTCGCAATGCGTGGTGGTGGCCATTGACGCCAAGAGGCGGGGCGGCGGCTGGACGGTGTACACGCACGGGGGGCGGCAGGACGCCCGTATGGACATGGTGGAGTGGGCGCGGAAGGTGGAGGACCTGGGGGCCGGGGAGATACTGCTCACCAGCATGGACGCCGATGGCACCAAGGACGGTTACGACATCGAGATGACCAGGGCGGTGGCGGAAGCGGTCAACATACCGGTAATAGCCTCCGGAGGATGCGGTTCCCCCAAGCACATACTGGACGTGCTGAGGGGGACCAAGGCGGAGGCAGCCCTGGCCGCCTCCATATTCCACTACGGCCAGTGGACGGTGCGGGATGTGAAGAGCTACCTGAGGGAGAACGGGGTTGAGGTCAGATGAGCGCTCCCAAGTTCGGCGCTGACGGCCTCTTACCGGTCATAGTGCAGGACCACGAGACGAACGAGGTCCTTATGATGGCCTACGCCAACGAGCAGGCATACCAGGACATGCTGAGCACCGGCTTCACCCACTTCTACTCCCGATCCCGGAAGGCCCAGTGGAAGAAGGGGGAGACCTCCGGGCACGTGCAGGAGATCGTCTCCATGCAGCTGGACTGCGATAACGATACCCTGCTCGTACGGGTGAGACAGACAGGGGTGGCCTGCCACCTGGGGCGCATGTCCTGCTTCGACGAGGTGGTGTACGGCGATACGGAGGGGACCATGGCCGTGCTGCCAGCATTGCTGAGGGTAATCAGGGACCGCAGGGACAACCCGACGGATGACAGTTACACCTGCAAGCTGTTCGCCGATGAGAACAAGCGCCTGAAGAAGGTGGTGGAGGAGGCCGGGGAGGTGCTGCTGGCGGCCAAGGACCGCCGGGCGGAGGAGCAATCCTGGGAGGTGGCCGACCTGATCTACCACCTCATGGTGGCGGTGGAGGGCATGGAAGCGGGCTGGGAGGACGTGTACCGGAAGCTTGCGGAGAGGAGGAGATGAGGGCCGAGCTGCACACCCACACCCTGCTCAGCGACGGCGAGCTGCTGCCGATCGAGCTGGCGCGCAGGGCATTGATGAAAGGGACCAAGTACCTGGCCTTCACCGACCACGCTTCCCTGAGCAACCTGGAGAGGGTGATCGAGGAAGGACGCCGGGACGCTGAGCTGGCCGAGGAATGGGGCATGAAGGTGCTCACCGGCGTGGAGATAACCCACGTTCCCGTCAGGCGCCTGGACGAGGTTGTGGCGAAGGCCCGCAGGCTCGGCGCCGAGATCATAGTGGTGCACGGCGAGACGATAAGCGAGCCGGTGGAGAGGGGGACCAACATGGCGGCGGTCATGAACCCCGACGTGGACATACTCGCCCATCCTGGCTTCATCACCCTGGAGGAGGCCCAGGCGGCCCGTGACAACGGGGTGGTGCTGGAGATAACCTCCCGGGGATCGCATTGCAGGACCAACGGGCACGTGGTCAGGATGGCCCAGCAGGCCGGGGCGCTCACGGTCGTCAACACCGACGCCCACTCTCCCGGGGACCTCATAGACCTGGCCACGGCGACGCAGATCGCCCTGGGAGCCGGACTGTCCAGGGAGGAGACGGACCGGGCTTTGATAGAGACGCCCCAGTCCATCATCGGAAGGAGGTGGCACGCCTGAAGGTGCTCAAGTTCGGCGGGTCCTCCCTGAAGACCGGGGAGTGCATGCGCCAGGTGGCGGAGATCGTGGCCGCCGAGAAGGGGAAGAAGGCCGTGGTGCTGAGCGCGGTGACCGGGGTGACCGAGATGCTGGTGCGGTTCATTTCCCGCACCCGCAGCGAGGAGGACGTGGACGCCTTCATCAAGGACATCACGAAGGTTCACACCGACCTGGTCAGGGACGCCCTGCGCACGGAGAAGTGCCAGGCCAAGGCCATGGAGGAGCTGGTCGCCAAGCTGGTCAAGCTGGAACGCATGCTGTACGGCTCCTGCTACATAGAGGAGGTCAACCCGCGCATACGCGATTACGTGCAGTGCTTCGGCGAGAGGCTGTCGGTGATAATGCTGTCGGCCCTGCTGAACGAGATGAAGGTGGATGCCAGACCGGTGGACGCGGACGATCTCGGCATCATAACCGACGGGGTGTACGGAACGGCCATGGTGAACATGGAGGCGACCCGCTCCAACATCCGTCCGAAACTGATGAAGATGCTTCAGGAGGATGCCACGCCGGTCATCACCGGCTTCTTCGGGCGCGCGCCGGAGGGCAGCGTGACCGTGTTCGGCAGGAACGGCAGCGACTACAGCGCCGCCGCCGTCGCCAACGCCATGGGGGCGTCGTCCCTGGAGATATGGAAGGACGTGGACGGCTTCATGAGCGTGGACCCTAAGATCGTGCCGTCGGCGAGGCCCATCCCCCGGCTCAGCTATGACGAGGCGGCCGAGCTCGCCTACTTCGGAGCGAAGGTCGTGCACCCCATGACCATGGAGCCGGCTCGCTCCGGCAACATAGAGATCAGGGTGAAGAACGTGTTCCGTCCCGAGGCGCCGGGCACGGCCATAGGCGGGACGGAGAACGTGGACAGGAGCATCAAGTCCATATCGTGCATGAAGAACCTCTCCCTGGTCAAGGTGTTCGGCGAGGGCACCGGCTATCGGCTGGGGGTACTGGCGGACGTCGCCTCCATGCTGAGGGAGGCGGAGATAAACATTTACAGCGTGGTGACCTCGCTCACCTGCATAGCTCTGCTGGTGGACAAGAAGGACGTGGCCAAGGCCCAGAAGGTGCTGGCGGAATCGGGGGCGACCAGGGTCGAGACCCACACGGACTTCGCCCTGATGTGCATAGTCGGCGAGGGGCTGGGACATCACAAGGGGCTGGCGTCCAGGGTCTTCAAGGCCGTGGCCAAGGAGGGTGTGAACGTCGGGCTGATATCCGCCGGCGCCTCGCTCGTCGCCTACCATTTCACCATAGACGAGGAGGACCTGGAGAAGGCCACCAGGGCCGTGCACGAGGAACTGTTCGGGTGCTGAGATGATCGTGGCGTTCCAGGGCGTGAAAGGCGCGTACAGCGAGGACGCGGTGTTCATGTGGAGCCCGCGGGCAAGTGCCCTGGAGTGCCCCGAGTTCCTGGACCTTTTCGACGCCGTGCGAACCGGAAGGGCCGACCTGGGCATGCTGCCGGTGGAGAACAGCATAGAGGGCAGCGTCACCGCCGCCAACGACCTGCTGTTCCGCAGCGAGCTGCACGTGGTGGGAGAGGTCATGGTGCACATACGGCACTGCCTGATCGGGCAGCCGGGCTCCCGGCTCGCCGACGTCAGAAGGGTGTACAGCCACCCCCAGGCCCTGGCGCAATGCCGGGACCTGCTCAACTCGCACCCGGAATGGCAGAAGGTGCCCGCGTTCGACACCGCCGGGTCGGTGCGCATGATACGGGAAAGGGGCCTGAAGGAGGAGGCCGCCCTGGCATCCCGCCGGGCGGCGGCCACCTACGGCATGCAGGTGCTGCTGGAGGACGTTCAGAGCGTCAAGAACAACATAACCCGCTTCTTCGTGCTGTCCCGGGAACCCTCCGTGGATAGGGGTGACAAGACGGCCCTGGCCTTCACCACCAAGAACAAGCCCGGAGCACTGTTCGAATGCCTGCGGGACTTCGCCTCGCACGAAGTGAACATCACCAAGCTGGAATCGCGCCCCTGGCAGGGTCGCACCTGGGAGTACGTGTTCTACCTGGACCTGGACGGCGATGCCCGGGAGGGGAAGGTCGCCGAGGCGCTGGAGGACCTCAGGAAGAGCGCTTCCTGCGTCCGCATATTCGGCTCCTTCGCCAAGGCGGCGCAGCCCTCAATCGGGCCTTAGGGCCTTGAGCGGCCTGTCCGCGGCGCTCCAGAACTCCCCGTCCCAGTACAGCAGGGCCTGGTTCCTCTCGTAACCCTCCACTATGTCAGTGTGCTTTATCTCCCCTAGGTACCAGGTGTGGTCCCCCACCTCGAAGGACTGGGTCTTCAACACCTCGATGTTGATCAGGCACTCGGCGATGCGAGGGGCCTTGGTCCGCTTTCCCTTGACCGCAGTGAGACCGGTCAGCTCGAACTTGTCCGTGTTGGAGCCGCTGCTCTCCCCGCATGCGATGACCTTTTCCAGAAGCTCCTTGCCGGGGATGTTGATGGTGAACTCGTCGTTCTCCTCCAGCAGCTTGTAGCTGTGGCGCGCCGTGGTGACCGCTATGCCAAGTATCGGCGGGCGCACCGAGAACACGTTGAACATGCCCACGGTGATAATGTTGTTCCTCTCCCCCTCATTGTCCGCCAGCCCCACCAGCACCACCGGCGCCGGGGGCAGGGACATCACAGACCCCATGTGGTCCAGATCCACCTTGTCGTCCATGTTGACCAGGATAACACCCGAAATACTACGGGAGCGGAAGGTTATTAAAGCTTTTCAGCGGCGCCTGATTATGTCCCCCAGCACCCGGAACTCCCCGGACCAGTACATCAGGGACTTCTCCCGGTCGGCCTCCTTGGCCATCTCGGCGTGCACCACCTCGCCCAGATACCACACGTGGTCCCCGGCGTCCACCCTCTGGCGCTTGACGCACTCCAGGTTCACCATGCACTCGTCTATGACCGGGGACCTGATCTTCTTGCCCTGCTTGGGCTCGAAGCCGCAGTCCTCGAACTTGTCGAACTCGCGCCCGGAGTGCTGCCCGCAGTAGAGAGCCTCCTCGACCAGGTCCTTGCTCGGTATGTTGATGGAGAAGTCTACGGCGTCCTCGAGCATCTCATAGGAGTGCCTGGCCGGGGACACGCCTATGCCCAGCACTGGTGGGTTGAAGGAGAACATGTGCACCAGTGCGATGGTGATGATGTTCCTGTTCCCCTTGCTGTCGCTTACCGCCGCCAGTACGATAGGGAAGGCGGGGAAGCCCCTGCACGCCCATATCGGATTAACCTCGCTCTTCTCCATCGTGAAATCCCTTGTGGAGATTTTGGAGGACGATAAATAACGTTTGGTAGCATGGTTCACTTAAATGGAAGTTTATACCCTGTTAATACATCCAGATACATGCCGGAGGCGGCGGTCAATTTATAATTACCCATTGGACTATCCGGCAGGAGCACCATGAAGGCAAGGATAGGCATTATCGGCGGGACCGGGGTCTACGATCCCGAGATGTTCGAGCTCGAGGGCACGGTGCGTCCGCACACCCCTTACGGGCCGGCCTCGGATGAGATACAGGTGGGAAAGCTGAAGGGCGTTCCAGTGGCCTTCCTGCCCCGGCACGGCCGCGGCCACGTGCTGCCGCCGCACATGATCAACTACCGTGCCAACGTATACGCCATGAAGCAGCTGGGCGTGGAGAGGATCATATCCCCCTGCGCCGTCGGATCCCTGCAGGAGGAGTTCAAACCCGGCGAGATCGTGCTGGTCGACCAGTTCGTGGACTTCACCAAATCCCGAAGGTACACCTTCTTCGACGGTCCGAAGACCGTTCACATCGGAGCGGCCGATCCGTTCTGCCCGGAGATGAACTCGCTTTTCGCCAAGGAGGCCGAGAAGGCCAAGGTACCTTTCCACAACGGCGGCACTTACGTCTGCATCGAGGGACCCAGGTTCTCCACCAGGGCCGAGAGCAGGATGTACCGGGCGTTCGCGGACGTGATCGGAATGACGCTTGCCCCGGAATGCGCCCTGGCCCGGGAGATGGAGATGTGCTACACCAGCCTGGCCATGATCACAGATTATGACGTGTGGGCCGATCACCCGGTGGACACCGCCACGATACTGAGGACAATGGCGGAGAACATGGACCGCATAAGGACCCTGCTAGGGAAGGTCGTCCCGAAGATACCGGAGGAGCGGAAGAAGTGCTCCTGCGGGAGCGTGCTGGCGGACGCCGGCGCCTAGAGGGCCGCCACGGCCTTCATTGCCTCCTCGGCATGCTCCTTGGAGCGCAGCGGGGAGTTGTAGACCATGCGTATCTTCCAGTCGCGGTCTATGACGTAGGTGGTCCGCGCGGGCGTTCCTCCGAGGCCGTAGGCACCGAAGGCCTTGCGCAGCTCCTCCTTCCCATCGCTCAGCAGGATGAAAGTAAGCTCGTGGTCAACCGCGAACTCCTTGTGCGTCCTGACGTCGTCCGAGGAGACGCCTATGACCTCGGCGCCGGCCGCCTGGAACCTTTCGTGCATCTGGCGGAACGCCACCGCCTCCAAGGTGCATACCTTGGTGAAGTCGGCCGGATAGAAATAGAGCACCAGGGCCTTCTTTCCCCTGATGTCCTTGGAGCTGACCATCTTACCATCCTGGTCTGGCAGATCGAAATCGGGGGCGGTGTCGCCCTCCTGCAGCTTTCCTTTCATGAACGGTGAGATGGGAGCACGGGCCTTATTAAGGATTCCAATAAGGGGATTGAAACATTTTTATTTTCAGTACGGGCATACTATTGGTCATGACCTGCTACTTCCGCCATCTCGAGCATGTCTTCGAGAGGGCCGGACTTCAAATAGATATCGACAATCGCAAGCGGGTCGATATGATAGTACACGAAATGGTTGGCGTGGACTACAAGGACTGCTCGCAGACCTGGGCGGCGGTCAAGGAGCTTCTGAAGGACGAGGACGCCTTCGTCGAGAGGCTGCGGGCGGAATGCCTGGCCCACAACATCTACCTGGAGTACTGATTCACTCGCCTATGTGCTTGCGGTAAGCGGATGCGTCCATCAGCTTGTCCAGCTCTCCGGGCTCGGACATCTTTATCCTGGCGATCCAGCCGTTGTCATAGGGGGACCTGTTGATCTGGGACGGGTCGTCGTCCAGAGGCCCGTTCACCGCCACTACCTCCCCGGAAACAGGGGCGTACACGTCGGCGGTGTTCTTCACGCTCTCCACGATGGCGAGCACGTCCCCCTTGCTCAACCTGTCTCCTTCCTTGGGCAGCTGGACGTAGACGAACTCGGTGAGCTCGCCCTGGGCATGGTCGGTGATCCCCACTGTGGCCATGTCGCCCTCGACCCTTGTCCACTCATGGTCCTTGGTGTAGCGGAGCTCCGCCGGTACCTCGCTCATGATATCCTTCCGGGGAACGGATTACGAATATTTATGGTTCGTGAATCGCGACCAACAAGGAATAAATATCCGGGGCTGGATGGAAAGGGGCATGCGTATCACCGTGAGGGGAGTGGTGCAGGGGGTTGGCTTCCGCCCTACCGTTCACCGCCTGGCCAGGTCCATGGGCCTTCACGGATACGTCCAGAACAACGGCTCCAACGTGGTTATCGAGGTCGACGGTGACGCCGGGGAGTTCGTGCGCCGTCTGAAGTCCGCGTTGCCCCCGCTGGCCCGATTGGACCAGGTGGAGATAGCCCCGGGCCTTCCCGATGCCGACCTCCTAGCGATGGGTTTCAGCATCGTGCCCAGCCAGCAAGGCACCGGGGGCGTCGGCATTCCCAATGACACCGCTGTCTGCGATTCCTGCCTTAGGGAGATGTTCGATCCCTTCAACAGGAGATATCTATATCCGTTCACCAACTGCACTGACTGCGGGGCCCGCTTCACCATCATAGAGGATCTGCCGTACGACCGGCAAAAGACATCCATGCACCCTTTCCCGATGTGCCCGGAATGCCAGATGGAGTACGGGGACCCGGACGACCGGCGCTTCCATCACCAAACGGTGACCTGCCCGGTGTGCGGCCCCCGGTACTACCTTCTGGGCGGGGAGGGAGAGCGCGATTACGAGGACCCCATATCCAAGTTCGCCAGCGGCCTTCACGCTGGATACATCGGCGTGGCCAAGAGCTGGGGCGGCATGCATCTCTGCTGCACGCTCGACCGGCTCTCGCACATGCGCGAGTGGTATCGCCGGAGGGAGAAGCCGTTCGCCATAATGGTGCGGGACCTGAAGGCTCTGGAACGCTACGGGACACCGTCCGCCCATGACGTGGAACTTCTTGTGTCCAGCCACCGGCCCATCGTGCTGGTGCCCAAGGTAGACAGCGAGGTGACGGAGCTCGTGGCCCCCGGCCTGGACACCATCGGTGCTTTCCTACCATACACGTCCATGCAGCACCTGCTGTTCCATCACCTGAAGGACGACGCCCTGGTCATGACCTCGGCGAACGTTCCCGGGGAACCCATGGTGCTTCGGGAGACGGACGCCCTCGCCCTGGGAGCGGACATGTACCTGATGCACGACCGGCGCATCGTCAATCGCTGCGACGATTCCGTGCTGCGCTCGTTCCATGACAGGACGTACTTCGTCCGCAAATCCCGGGGGCACATTCCCTCCCACATCGATCTTCCATTGAAAGGGGTGGCGGTAGGCGTCGGCGCCCAGGAGGGGCTGGCCGGAGCGCTGTCGTTCGAAGGGCGGCTCTATGCCACGCAGTACATCGGGGATGCCACGTCCCCGGGGGTGCTGGAGTTCCTGGAGGAGAGCCTGAACTATCTTCGCCGCCTCCTGGGAGCGGACAGGCTGGACGCCATCGGCATGGACATGCACCCCGGGCATTCGACCAGGCGACTGGCCAAGCGCTGGGCCGAGGAGAACGGCATAGAGCCGGTGGAGGTTCAGCACCATCACGCGCATGCCGCCGCCCTGCTCGTGGAGTCGAAGCTGGATGAGATGGTGGCCATAACCATAGACGGCACCGGTTACGGCGACGACGGGGCGGCCTGGGGCGGCGAGGTGCTGTTGGCCGACCTCAGGGACTATCGCCGGGTCGGCCACTTGAGGGAGGTGCCGCTGCTGGGAGGGGAGAAGGCGGTGTACGACGTGCGCAGGATCGCCTTCGCCCTGGCCGAGATGACCGGCGGCGGGCTGGACTATTTCAACGAGAGAGAGAGGGAGCTGTTCCGCAAGATGATGCCCCGTTCCGGCCCCAGCACCTCCTTCGGAAGGGTGCTGGACGCCGTCTCATGCTACCTGGACATATGCCAGAGCCGCAGCTACGACGGGGAGCCGGCCATGAAGCTGGAACGCTGGCTGAACGAGGCCAGGGACCTTTCCCTGGTGACCGCCGTGCGTCTCGGCAACGTGATCGACACCCCGGCCATGTTCCGGCAGATGATGGAGTCCAGGGGCAGCCGGGCCGACCGGGCGGGGAGCATGGTGCACGCCATGGTGCGCGGCCTGGTCGATATCGCCGTGGAGAGGGCGGAGGACGAGGGGCTGGAACACGTGGGATTGACCGGGGGCGTGAGCTACAACCGCGCCATATCGGAATGGGCCAAGGAGATGGTGGAGGCCAGTGGCCTGAGGTTCGTGTGCCATGGCCTCACTCCCAACGGGGACGGCTGCATATCCACCGGGCAGTGCGCGGTCTCCCTTTCCAGGACCGGGGGGTGAAGGTCACCCGCGTTCCACGTAGGTCCTGACCATCATCCACGCCTCCTTCTTCCTCCCGAAGCCGATGGCGTTCGCGGAGGACGTGGAAGGAAGGTAGCTGAACGGCCTCCTGAGCACGGGGTCCATGTGCCTGTCCACCATCACTTCGTAGAGAGAGTGCGCCCTCCTGCCGTTGATGAAAACGTGGCCTATGGTGGGATGGTCGCGGAACAAACCTTCGAGATCGTTCGGAACGGCGTTCCTGATGCTCCCGTCGCCACTTTTCCGGATGTCGCATTCTTGGACGACGTCCCACAGCGCCAGGCGATGCGCCTTCAGGAACTCCAGCCGGGCGGCGTAATCGGCGTCCGGCTCTGCGTCCCATATGCCGTGCGTCACCTTCCAGAAACCGTTCATCGGGTTCGCGTAATACTGCCGTTCTCGGTCGGATATCACGCTGGGAACTGTCCCCAGCAACAGAGCCCTGGGTGCCGTTCCGATGACCGGGGGCAGGCCTCTCCTGCGCTCCATCCCCTCGCCCCCTGCCTCGGCCGCCATGTGATACCTGACCCCTCACTGCGAATATACCGTTTTCCGATTGGACGATATGACCAACAGGTATTATATGGACAAGGGCATTCGGATGCGCCAAGGACTGTTAGATGAGGAAGCTCATAATCCTGCTGGACGGCGCGGCCGACGAGCGCATACCGATATTCAACAACCGCACTCCCCTGGAGGCGGCCCATAAGGACTTCTTGGACGGAGTTGCCCGCGAGGGAAAGATGGGCACCACCGACGGTAAGGACTATACCCACACGTTCCTGCTGGAACTTCTCACCGGCAAGCCCTACGACGTCCCGCGGGGCGTCATCGAGGCCTACGGCCTGGAGCTGCCCATCGGCGAGGGTCGGGTGGCCTATCGCATGACCCCGGCCAAGGTGAACGACCACAACGTGGAGTGGTACTACAACATCACCTGCGACGAGGAGATGTTCCTGCAGAGGGCCATAATCAAGAACCGGTCCAAGCTGGCCGGCATGGACCCCAAGATACTGGCCTATCACGGGGGAAAGGGGGTGCTCACGGTCAGGGCCGATCATATACTGGACCTGCCCAAGCCGCCTGGACCGGCCAGGCTCAACGGCGAGGACCTGGGCATCTTCGAGGACTTCGCCCGCGGCGTGAGGGACAGCACCGGCGGTATCGCCCTACTTCCCTGGGGAGGCGGGCTGGGCAAGGTGGCCGTGGACGTTCGACGGGAGATAACCAAGGTCCCGGACCTTGTGGTCATATCTAAAAGCCCTTCCGCCCTTGGAGTGGGGAAGTTCCTGGGAATGGAGACCGTTCGCGTTCAGGGGTTCAAGGAGGGCGCCAAGGTGGCCGCAAAGCGCCTTGACGGGGACGACGTGTTCCTGCACGTGGAGGAGACGGACGATGTCAGCCACAAGTGCAACCCCAAGAACAAGCTGAAGCTCATAGAGGAGATAGACAGGGAGCTGGCCCGTTACGAGGACCGCTTCAGGGCGTGCCAGGTGGCCTTGCTGATAGATCACGGCGCGTCATCGGTGACCGGGGAACACATGCGCATGAAGGTCCCCTACGCCGTGCGAGGCGGCAGGTGGAAGGATGGCGGGGCGGACGGCTTCCACGAGAACGGGGGGGAGAACGTCCCCCTGGGAACCCTGCTGGACACCATCCTTGAGGATTGAGCGCCCAATTCATTAGGGAAGCTGGCAATAGGTTAAATACGTTCCTCACGTTGATTTGGATGATACAACCAATAGGAAGTTGCGTCGAATCCAGAGGTCTGTGATATGCAAAGGGCCGACATCATATACGCGTTCGAGGAGCAGGAGGGAAGGAAGTTCATGAGGAGGGTGTGGGGCAAGCGCCCCACCTTCGCCGTGGTGATAGGGAACACGGAAACGGCCAAGATACCGGGCGTGTCCGCGGCGGGCGCCGTTCCGGAGATCACCGATTTCACTCCCGCGGCCGACGTGGAGCTCCTTCATTACGGACGGTGCAAGTGCATCGACGGCGTTCCGGTGACGCCCACTGGCGTTCCCACCCCGGGCATCATAACCATGAGCGCCCTGCAGCTGTTCCCGATGCCCACCTTCGCCATCAACTCCGGCGTGCGGGTGAGGCCGCACACCCCTTACTTCGAAATGGAGGGGGTTCCAGGCCAGGACATACGCACGGGCAGGGCTCTAGACGACCCCCGCAGGGTCTACGAGAACGGGGTGCTCCTGGGCAAGGAGCTGGCCAAGAGCAGCGAGTACCTGGTGGTCGGAGAGAGCATAGCCGGGGGAACGACGACCGCCCTCGCCGTCCTGATGGCCATGGGCTATGACGGGCAGGGCAAGGTCTCCAGCAGCATGATAGACAACCCCCACTCCCTGAAGGAGCGGATCGCGCTGGAGGGGATTTCTAACTCCCCCTTCAGCAGGGAGGAGATGAGGGCGGACCCCTTGAAGGCGGTACAGGCCGTTGGCGACCCCATGATGCCGGCCGCGGCTGGCGTGGTGGCCGGGGCGGCGGAGAACGTACCGGTGATCATGGCCGGGGGCACGCAGATGGCGGCGGTTATGGCCATAGTGGCCGGGCTGTCCCCGGGGTCGTTGCGCAACCTGGTACTGGGAACCACCAAGTGGATAGTCAACGACCGTTCCTCCGACGTCCGCTCCATAGTCAGCCAGATAGGCAGCGTTCCCATATTGGCCGCCGACCTGGACTTCGGCCCTTCCGTGCACGAAGGACTGAACGTCTTCGAGAGGGGACTGGTGAAGGAAGGCGTGGGCGCCGGCGGCGCCTCCATAGCCGCCTTCCTGGCCTCCCAGGGGTCCGTGGACGCGAAGCTGATGCTGGCGCAGGTGGAGGACAATTACGTACGGCTTATGAAGATCATGGGCAAGTGAGCCGCTGGCCCAGCATCTTCTCCGCCTTGCGCAGGTCGCCCACGGTGTTGACGTTGATGGCCACGTCCGGCGTGTCGGCGATGTAATAGCCTCCAGGAAGGTATTCCCGGGTCAGCATCATGGCCCGGTCCACAACGCTCACCCCGCAGGGCATCAGCGGACGACCGTCCACGTTCTCGTAGAAGGTGACGTCCACCCCGAACTCCAAGGCCCTCTCCAGGGGTATCCCGACGGTCAGGGACCGATCCTTCCTCCTCAGGTACTCCCTGACCACGTCCGAAACCGTCTCCGCGCGCAGCAAGGGCAGGTCGGCAGGGCAGATGAATACATGGTCCTCGGCCATGCCCTCCGCGGCCTGGATGAGGTCGTGGCAGTATTCTGTCCCGGACGTTTCGAGTAGAGCGACCCCCATCCGCCTCAGGTGCTCCCTGGTCATCGGCACGTTGTCGCTGACGGAAACGTAAACGGACGATATCTCATCGACCAGCATGATCTGCTCCAGGACGTGGTCTATCATCGGCCGCCCGTGCAGTAGCGCCATAGGCTTCTCCGTGCCGAGCTCCTTGATCCGGGTCCCCCGCCCTCCAGCGGTTATGAGCGCGGCAACGCTCATAGAGCCACCAGCAACATCATCGCGATCAGCACTACCGGCCGGGAGATCTCGTTCGTGGCGCCCATGACATCGCCGTTCACCGCCCCGAAGTTCTTCATGGCCGTTCTGCTCATGTAGAGACCGACCAGGGAACTGACCAGGCCGCCTGCGATGGTGAACAGCAATATCCTGTCCACTTGCCAGACGAGGGTCGGCATGCAGACCATCAGAACCAGGCCGAAGGCCAGCAGCACCGAGAGGACGAGAGAAACGACGGTCTGCCTCCCCTTCGTATTGGAGACGAACGCGTTTCCCAGCCCCTCGCGGGCCTTGCCGCCGTAGGCGCAGAATACCATGGCGTTCTTGTTCATTATCTCGACGATCAGCGGAAAGAGAAGCATCTCGGCCTGGCCGGTGAGGGAGGCTAGCGCGGCGAAGCTGACAAGGGTGAACACGAGCGCGTAACCCACGCCGCCCGCCCCGGTCTTGGAGTCCTTAACGGCCGCCAAGCGTCGTTCGGCATTGCCCCCGCAGACCATCCCGTCCCCGAAGTCGCTCAGCCCGTCCATGTGCAGGAACCGGTTCAGAAGATGGAGCAATGCCAGCACCAGGGCCGCCACTACCGCTGTGGGCAACAGGTCCTGACATAGGAAGTAGACGAGAGAGGCGAGGATGCCGTACAGTGCCCCCACGGGAACGATGAGGTAGAACCTGCGAGAAAGATCGTCCACGTCCTCCCCGTCCACCTTGGCGGGAATGATGGTGAAGAGGGTGAGGGCGGCCTTGATCGCGCCTAGGACAGACGTTCCTCTCCCTCCAGTATCTCCGAGTAGATGACGGACATGGTGGCTCCGATCAGGGAGGCGACTATGTCGTCCATGAACGGGCCCAGCGTTGAGAGTATTCCTGGCTTCTTCTTGTCGTAGCGGATGTACTCGAAGACGCACTTCGAACCGCCTATGTACTCGGCCAGGGCGATGCCCAGCAGCTCGTCCGCCAGAAGGTGCACGGGGTCCTCCTGGTACTTCGCCTCGTTCAGACCGTACAGCTGCCCGTAACGCCCCCTTTCCTCAAGGGAGATGGCGGCGGTCAGCAGCGCGTTCACGTTTATGTCCTTGGCCAGCGTTTCCAGCCTCGACTCGAACCTCCCGCGCACCTCGACCTCGTTCCAGGCGGGGTCCAGGGCGTTCATCTGCCTCACGCACTCCCACATGTCGTCGTAGGTTATGCCGCGAATGGCCAGATGCCTCAGGAAATGAACGGAGTCTCCGTTCGCCCCCTTCCACCTGGCGATCGATTCACCTAACGCCGAGCGCACGGCCACTGCCATGGCGATGCCGTGATCGGAGCTGCTTCCGGACCACAGGCACCTCTCACCGTCGGACGGGCACATCACGAGCACGGCGTCGCTTGTCGTACCCGTCCCGGGAATGTGATGGTCCCGCAGCGCCGCGACCTTGGCCTCGGTGACCGTCATTATCGCGTTGGCAAGGGCGCAGTCGTCCAGAGGTTCGTCCGTGACGACCATGACATTGATGGTGCCGACCTGGCGATGGGGCACCGAACCCTCGCGGGAAGATTCCCCGGCGTTTATGGCATTGGATATGCCGGCGCTGACGCAGGCGATGGCCTCGGAGCCGTTCTGCGCGACGTCCCTGGCGCAGAATGCCTTGTCCAGTTCCGCCGCGGTCATGAAGCACACGGTGTCCGCCGGCAGTTCCAGCCGGGGGAGCAGGGATCGCATGTGCGCGACCGGATCGCTGTGATCGTAGTGCAGTGGCACCTGAAGCATCAGCACCGAGTCGGCCTCCCCCAGCCCGCCGTTGAGTATCGTGGAGGCAATGGCGCGCATGCGGCGTGGAAGCCTGATCGCCACGTACCTGTACCCGTCCAATACGCCCTTGTCGATCCGCATCTCGCTCAGTTTCATCTCAAACACCTATCGATCCCAGCAGCAAGTTCTCCACGAACAGCTGCACCTCCACCCCTACCAGCAGGTACAGGGGCACTACCGCCGCGAACACGAAGAGATACGATGCTAAGGTCATGACCTTTATGGTGTCCCTAAGCACCTCGGGGTCCGACGGCAGCGGCCCGTCGCCCATCACGTACCATCCCACCTTCTCGAAGCGTATACCCAGCCCGCCGGCGAAGGCGGACATGTGCCAACCCTTGTTCGGCGACAGCGTCTGGTCGTGGTACCTCTTGGAAGCGGACCAGCCGGCCCTCCAGTCCTTGCCCATGACCATCAGGGCAAGAAGCACGAACGGAACTGCGGCCCTGGCCATGACGAAGTTCGTGCAGTCGTCGAGCTTGGCCGAGAACCATCCCACGTGGCGGTATTTATCATTGAGATAACCGACCATGGCGTCCAGGGTGTTCGAGGCGCGGTAGGCCACGGCGGCCGGAAGTCCCAGCAGCCCGAAGTAGAAGAGCGGGGAGAATATGCTGTCCACGGTGTTCTCCGCCGCGCTCTCCGCCGCGCAGGATATGACATGCCCCCGGTCCAGTTCGCTGACGTCCCTCGACACCATCATGGCCGCCTTGCGCCTTCCCATTTCCAGGTCACCGGCCAGAAGGGCCTTGCGTACCGGCTCGGTGTGCTTTCCCATGGCCGACATGGCGAACATGGTCTTCAGGATCACCCCTCCGACGATGGCCCATGCGACAAGACCGAGCGCGTCCCGGACCAGGGCCATCAGGAGCAGCGACAGGAAAGAGAAGGAAAGCATGACCGCCAGGGCCATGACCGCCCCCAGGAGGCGCTCCCGGCGAGGGTGCCCCCGCGATATGCGCTTATCGAGAGACGATATCGCCCTGCCCATCCATACCACGGGATGCAGCGCGTTCGGCGGTTCGCCGAGGAAACGGTCGACCAGCAGGGCGACCGTGATGGTGAGGAACGCGTAAGGCACCAGTTCAAACATGCATCCTCGCCCCGAAGGCCGTGCTGCGGATCTCCCTCGCCGTCTCCTCCATAGCGGAGATCAGAAGATCGTTCTTCTCCGGCGTCTTCACGCTGAAGCGGACGAACTTTTCGAACGGCCGACCGAAGGTGGAGCAGTCCCTGACCAGCACCTTTCGGGGCAGCAGGTGTTCCACGATGTCCTTCGCCGTCAGCTTGGGGTCGTTCACACGGGTGAAGAAGAAGAAGCACTGGTCAGGCAGGGGGGAGAAGAGGCCGATATGGTCCACGGCCTTCTTTATGCGGTTGCGCTCGGAGGACATCATCTCCGCCGCGCGTCGCACGTGGTCCTGGTGATCGCTAACGAGCCTGGTCCCTACGTACTGCTCTATAGCGCCCATGTTCCAGGAGAGCCTGGCGCGGTCCATCATGCTCACTACCTCCTCGCTTCCCACCCCGTAGCCGACGCGCAGCCCGGGTATGGCGAAGGATTTGGTCAGAGAGGATATGATGAACAGGTTGGAATGGCCGCGCACCTCGGACATGCAGGACAGGGAGTCATGACCGTCCACCAGGTCCAATAGCGTCTCGTCCAGGAACACCAGCTTGCCGGCCGCCTCGCACTCGTCCACCAGCTCCATTATGCGCCTTTTCGGTTCCACCGTTCCGGTGGGATTGTTGGGATTGCAGATGTACAGCGCCCTGGCCAGCGGCAGCTTCTCGCGGATGGCGTTGAGGTCCAGGCGGAACCCTTCCCCCTCTATCAGCGGCGCGTCCATTATGTTCGCCCCCTGCATGCGGCAGGCGTGCGAGTACTCGGAGAACGTAGGCCTGGGAATTATGACCCGGGCCTTGCGGGAGAGGAACACCTCTGGATACAGCCTGATAAGCTCGGCCGAACCGGCCCCGGCTATGACGTTCTGAGCCTGGACGTTGTGCAGCTTCGCCACCGCCTCCCTGAACTCCGCGGCCGTGTCGTCCGGATAATGGACGAGCTGCTCCATCGCCTCGGTCACGAGCCGCGGCAGCTCGGCTGGAGGCCCGTACGGGTTTAGGTTGTGGCTGAAGTCCTCCACTCCGGGGAACTTCCAGCCCTGGCCTCCGTGCACGGGCCGCTTAATCGGCAACAATTCCTTTTTCACGAGGTCTTGTATCTTCATCGTCGCCATTCTCCGGGTCCACCGGTCTCAACGGGATCACGTACAGTTCCCCGTTGTCCCGGAGCACCGTCACCTCCACTCCGTAGACAACGCGGATGACATCCTCGTTGATCACCTCGGCCGGAGGTCCGTAGCTGATTATGCCGCCTTCGCTGATGACTATGATCAGATCGGCGTACTTGGCTATCAGGTTGATGTCGTGCGAGGCGGTTATGACCGTCACTCCCTGGCGGGAGAGGTCCTTCAGTGCCTGCATGACCTGAAGCTTGAACTTGAGGTCCAGATGGGCGCTGGGCTCGTCGGCCAGCAGTATCTTGGGCTGCTGGACGGCGCCTTTGGCCAAAAGCACCCGCGCCTTCTCGCCGCTGCTGAGCTCGGCGAGCTTCCTGTCCTTGAGGTGGGTGACGTGATACGCCTTCATGGCCTCGCGGACCAGCTGCTCGTCCTTCTCCCCCTCCCACCAGATGCCGGTGACGAACGGATATCGTCCAAGAGCCACGAACTCCTCCACTGAAAGGTGGAAGTCGTCCGGCACGTCCGCGGGGATGTTGGCGCATATCTTGGCCACCTCCATCATCTTGAGGCGGTCCAGGTCCTTGCCGTCTATGAAGATCGCCCCCTCCTGCGGCTTGAGCACCTTGTTTATGCAGCGCATGAAGGTGGTCTTGCCGCAGCCATTGGGACCCATTATCCCTATGAGCTGCCCCTGGCGCGCGTCTATGGTGATGCCTTTCAGCGTCTTGGCGCAGAGGTTCTTTTTGGCGCCGTAGCTGAAGGATATGTTGTCCACCTTCACCGTCAGCTCGTCGTCACATGACATATTCCTTGCCCATCCTGATCATCAGGTAGCCGAAGAACGGCGCTCCGATGATCGATATTATGGCCCCGATGGGGAGCTCCGAGGGAGCCACCACCGTCTTACATACAATGTCGGCCACCAATAGAATGTTTGCCCCTAGCACCATGGAGGCCGGCAGCAGCAGCCGGTGGTCGCCGCCTATGAGCATGCGCACCAGGTGGGGGACTATGAGACCGACGAAGCCTATAACGCCTGTGAAGGCCACGCACACGGCCGCCAGGGCGGAGACCAGCACGAACATGACTGTCTTGAACGACCTCACGTTCATCCCCAGCTGCCTAGCCTGCTCGTCACCGAGAAGTATCACATTGAACTCCTTGGCGAACAGCAGCATGACCAGGGAGAGCACCGCCACGACCAGCACGATGAGCTTTACAGAGCTCCAGTCCAGATAGGCGAAGGACCCGAACAGCCAGAAGAGCACCCCATGCAGCCGGTCGGCGTTGAAGTACATCAGGAGGGTGGTCCCGGCCTGCATGGCTATGCTGATTATCACCCCGCCCAGAACATAGCTTATCGGGCGCCCGCCCGCAGCCTCCGCCAGTGCCATGGTGAACATGAAGGCCCCGACCGCGCCTATGAAGGCGATTATGGGCAGGGAGTAGGTGGTCATGCCCAATATAGATACCCCGGCCAGTACCGCCAGCGTTGCGCCCAGACCGGCGCCTGACGATACCCCGGTGATGTACGGGTCGACAAGAGGGTTCCTGATCAGGGCCTGCATCACCGCCCCGGCGACCGAGAGACCGATGCCCACCGCTATCACGCCCAGGGCGCGGGGGATGCGCAGCTGCCAGAGCACCAGTTCTTTGTTGTCGGTGTGCTCCCCCCCGTTCTGTATGAGGTTCCAGAGACCGGACATGGCCTCGTGGAAGGATATGTCCATGACCCCAGTGGTCAGAGAGAGTATGAAAAGGATCACAATTCCGATGGAGCCCATGCCTAGGATCAACGCTAGCTTCAGCTTGGCCCGGCTTGCCTTGGTCCCTTCCATCGATCATCACCCGTGTTGGACCGCCGGAGCCGGTGCGTTGCACCGGACAGCGGTCTTTTGTTTCCCGTAACACAGGCCAGATATTTCAATTGCGCCTGGTGTCACGGGGAAGGAGGACGCGTTCATTCGAACTTGACCTGCATCACCGCCGCGACCTCGGTCGCCTCCGCGGAGGCCGGGTAGGCCACCGACGGCCCCTCGGCGGACAGCCAATCCACATAGTCGTTGGATATCACGTGTGGCAGGCTGACGTTGAAGACGCCGGGATGCAGTATCAGCGCCATTATCTCCACGGCGTCCACCATGCGCGGGCCGGGGCGGCAGAACACGTTGTCGGCCTGCCCGGTCATGATGTACACCCGGCCGTTCTGAACGGCGGACAGCTCTGACCATATGGTGTCGTTCTCCAGGCTTGATATTATCTCCTCGCCAGGTGACGACAGGTACATCATGGAGACGATGAGATAGTCGGGATCCGTCTCCAGCAGCGATTCCACCGATACCTCGGGCCACCCGGTCAGGTTCGAATAGACGTTGTCGCCCCTGGAATGCGCGATCACGTCCGCGGTGAAGGTGTCGTTGCCGCTGAGGTATATCGGGTCGAGCCACACCGCGAAGGTCATGGTCGGAGCGTCCTGGACATCGCCAATGGCCTCCTCTATGCCGGCCAGCCTCTGGTTCATCGATTCGATCAGGTCCTCGGCCTCCTCCTTGACCCAGCATATCTCGCCGATCATGCCCATGGCCTCGTAGACCTCGTCGAAGGTGGCGCCCTTTTCGAGCACGATGACGTTCAAGCCACCGTTCTCCAGCTGGGACAGCATGTCCAGCTGGGCCTGCACGCCTTTGTCGAGAAGTATCAGGTCCCCGTCCGCGGAGATCACCGCCTCTACGCTGGGAGTGAAGTACCCGCCCACGGAGACCAGTGAACCGTCGGTCTTCCTGGCGTTAACGTCCTCCGGCCAGTCGCAGTAGTCGGTGACCGCGACCAGGCGGTCACCTATTCCCAGCGCGTAGACTATCTCCGTCAAGGACGGGGAGCAGGACACGATGCGCATAGGCGCCTCCTCCGTCACCACCGTCCTTCCGTTCGCGTCTATCACGGATGCAGCTCCCTCACCATCTCCCCCCGATGGGTCCGTTTCCAATACCATTATGGTCCCGACGACTACCAGCGCCACGACCAGCACGATTGCGATAACTGCCTTCTTATCCATAGGACCGACTTCCCGGTTGTTTAGTTGGATAATACATCCAACTTTTATTGGATATATCATCCAAGTATTAAACCGTTAGCGGTCGTTTTTATATCAATGGCACGCACGTATGGTTGAGAGGACGGTGAGGAGGTGGCGGCATCAAGTTCATGGACGAGCTGAGGAACGAGCCCATTCTGCTGGCCCACCACCCGCTGTGCGGCCGTTTCGATGATCATCTGCTGACCATAGGAGGCCGAAAGGTGTGCCGGGGCTGCATCACGGTGTACCCTACGTTCCTGGTGATGTTTTTTCTCGTGTTCATGGGTCGACCGTCGTTCGAGGCCGCCTTCTTCGCGTCGCTGCTCCTGTTCTCAGTTCAACTGATGCGCTTCGTCGCATCTGGACGATGGACGGCCATCTTGTTCAACGTGGTTCTGGGATCGAGCCTGGCCCTGGCACTGTACTCCGCCATGATATGTCCTCCCGAACTGAGGATCTACGTTTACCCGTTCATATTGACCGTGATCGTCGTCTTCGAGTACCTAAAGGGGAAGAGGATGCTGAAAAAATGCGAGGAGTGCCCGGACCGCGCCTCCTACCCGAAGTGCGCGAGGGGGCCCGTGAACCCATATGATGGAAAATAATGGGCAATGAATAAATATTCATCACGCGAATGTCAGTTAAAAGGTGGAGCATCATGTCAAAGGAATTCACTGGCAGCTGGATCATAGTGATCATCTTGATCTTGATATGCTGGCCTGCGGCTTTGATCTACTTCATAATGAAGTACGAGGAAAGGTCGCAGTACGGAACGGGCTATTATGGAAATCAAGGCCAGCCATATCAGCAGCCTTATCAACAGTCCTATCAGCAGCCGCCTCAGCAGTACCAGCAGCCCCCGCAACAGTACCAGCAGCCCGACCAGAGCAACACCTGCAAGAAGTGCGGGGCCAGTTACGAGCCTGGCGCCCAGTTCTGTCCGAAGTGCGGCGATCGCCTCTGAGGCTACCGGCCCATTCATACGAGCCTTGAGACCTTCTCCAGGTCCCAGGCCCCCTCCCATTTTTCCAGCAACCTGTCCAGCTCCAGCATCCAACGCTGTCGCATATCCCCGGACCCTGTAGCGCCGGCAGGCCGCCTCGTCATGTCCAGGGAGTCCTCGGCGGGGGCGCTGAACCGCACCAGCGGCAGGACCCCCAGGCAGGGCATGTCCATGCGGGACTCCAGCTCCTCGATCCCCTTCCCCAGTATGGAGGCGTCGCCGCGGAACCTGTTGATGACGAAGCCTTTGAGGAGGTCCCTCTCCTCCTCGTCCATCAGAAGGTACGTGCCGTAGATGCCGGCGAACACCCCTCCCTTCTCTATGTCCCCGACGAGCAGCACCGGGGAGCGCGTGGCCTTGGCCAGCCACATGTTGCTGACGTCCTTCTCCTTCAGGTTCATCTCCACCGGCGAGCCCATGCCCTCGATGAGCAGCATCTCCCGTCCCAGGGCGTTATCGCGGAACGCCTCCAGCACCTCCTCCCTCAGCGTTCCAATGACCCGCGGCGTGCTCTCTCCCGGACCGAGGTCCCTCCACGGCCTTCCGCGGAGCACTACCTGGCATTGCCCGTTGCCCTTCGGCTTGATCAGTATGGGGTTCATGTCCGAAGATGGTTCGAGACCGCAAGCCCATGCCTGGTATGCCTGGGACATCGCCATTTCCTTCCCGTCGCTGGTGACGAAGGAGTTCAGGGACACGTTCTGTGCCTTGAAAGGGGCCACGTCCACACCTTGTCGGCGGAAGTGCCGGCACAGGGCGGCGGTTAGCGTGGTCTTGCCCGCGCCCGAAGTGACGCCCTGGACCATCAGCCTACGGGCCATCCGGGTCCCCCCTGAGCAGCGCGTCCAGGTCGAGATGCTCCTCCACCAAAGCGGCCAGCCGGTCCAATGATGAATCGATCTTCGCCTCATGGTCCATGCCGGCCGATTCGGCCTCATGGCGGTGTTCCACCATCGAGAGGAAGAGGCGGCGGAATGCGGGCAGGTCGAAGGCCCCGTGAAGATAGGTCCCCATGACATTCCCCTCCCTGTTCCATGAGCCCTCCGCCCTCCCGTCCGGGTCGAGCATGAAGAGCGGTTCCTCGGAACCCTCGGTGCGGCCCATGTGTATCTCGTACCCCCTCACCTCCCCCCCTCCGATGGCGAGGGAGCCGCTGACCTGCACGGTCCTCTTGTCGTATGAATCGAAATGAGTGACTGCGTCGATTAGCCCCAGGCCGTCCATCTCCTTGGGGCCTTCCCCCTCCAGTCCGTGAACGTCGGAGATCCTGCGGCCGAGCATCTGGTAGCCGCCGCATATTCCCAGGACGGGGACCTTACCCGCTTTGGCCAGTATTGCAGAGGCCACGCCGCTCTCCCTCAGCCAAAGCAGGTCCTGCACGGAGTTCTTCGTTCCGGGCAGTATGATGGCGTCCGCCGTTTCCAGTTCCTCCGGCGCATTCGCGTAGATCACGCTCACGCCCTCCTCCAGGGACAGGGCGTCGAAGTCTGTGAAGTTGGATATCATAGGAAGGCGTATCACTGCCACGATCGTGCTCCCGGCGCCTCCGGGACGCTGGTCGAGGTCCATGGAATCCTCCACGGGAAGATAGAGGGAGGGGACGTGTGGCAGCACCGCCAGCACCGGCACGCCGGTAGTTGCCTTCACCAGTTCCAGGGATTCCCCGAGGGAGCCGCCCCCGGGGCACATGTTGTTGATGAGCACGCCCTTGAAGAGCTTGCGCTCCTCCTCGTCCAGGAGCATCAACGTGCCGATGGCGTAGGCGAACGCCCCGCCCCAATCGATGTTCACGGCCAGCAGGCAATCGGCCTTGGCCAGCTTGGCCACGTACATGTTGGCGACGTCCCTTCCCCGGAGGTTGATCTCGGCGGGCGAACCGGCCCCCTCGATGACCACCACGTCGTTCATGCGCATGAGGCGGTCCAAATTGCGGGCGATGATGGCTGGCGCCTCGTTGGGAACGAAGTCGGAGTAGTACTCCTGCACGGTAAGGTCCTTGTAAGGGCGCCCCTCCACGATGACCTGGGACGTCACCCCGCCCTTGGGCTTCAGAAGTATGGGGTTCAGATCCCCTCTCGGGCGAGTTCCCGCCGCTCGCGCCTGCAGGTCCTGTATTCGAGCGATCTCCTCGCCGTCCGCGGTCACCATGGAATTGAGCGACATGTTCTGCGATTTGAAGGGGGCGACCCTGAGGCCGCGCTCGCGGAACGCCCGGCAGAGGGCCGCCACCAGAAGCGATTTGCCGGCCCCGGACGTTGCGCCGAGCACCATGATCGCCTTGGCCCTCTTGCGGTGCCTGGCCTCCAGGTCACGCTTCAAGCGCGACCGGGTCTGGCGGTCCAGACCTCGGGGGCCGACCTCTGGCATAATGACCATCAATGACGATGCCACGTCCCCGCGGTGCATCCACATGCACTTCTGGCAGGACCACACCTTCCCGCCGGTGCGACCGGAGGTGACGAACTCTCCCAGTGCCGTGTCCTCACATGGATACAGCGGGCAGTAGCAGAACGTGCAGTCCTGATCCGGGTGATGGCAGGGGAAGTACGGGCATTCATGGTTGCCGCCGATGATGCCCCGGGCCATCTGAGAGCGCAGGACCTCAGCGTACTTGGAGTAGTTCTCCTCCGAGTCGTCCGGGACCTGTTCCGTTGGATTAATCATCCAATTGGGTCAAACCCCTGAGCCCATAATATCCTTTTGCCCGGCCCTGCAACATTTTAATCGAAGGATTGCTTACTGCCATTCGAGAAAGATGGCGAACACCTTAGATTCCTTCCATACCAAGAGCGCGCTGCAGCTCAGCGACGGTTCCCTGAACTACTTCTCCCTGAAGAAGCTGAAAGAGGATGTGGACCGCTTCCCGTTCTCCATAAAGGTGCTGCTGGAGTCCTTGCTGCGCCAGGAGGATGGATCGCTGGTGACCAAGGAGGACGTCCAGAAGATGCTGGCCTGGACCCCTGCCGGCAACGACGATGTGGACGTTCCGTTCATCCCGGCCCGGGTGGTGTTGCAGGACTTCACCGGCGTGCCGTGCGTGGTGGACCTGGCAGCGATGCGCGATGCCATGCGGGAGCTGGGAGGGGACCCCTCTCGCATCGACCCCCTGGTGCCCGTGGACCTTATCATAGACCATTCCGTGCAGACCGACTTCCACGGAACTTGCTACGCCCAGGAGCTCAACGAGAGGATGGAGATGGAGCGCAACCTTGAACGGTACTCGCTCCTGAAGTGGGCGCAGGGATCGTTCAACAACCTCCGGGTGGTGCCCCCGGGCAACGGCATCATACACCAGGTCAACCTGGAATGCCTGGCCACCGTGGTCGCCACCCGTGACGGGGTGGCCTTCCCCGATTCCGTGTTCGGAACGGACTCGCACACCACCCAGATAAACGGGCTGGGAGTGCTCGGCTGGGGCGTCGGCGGCATAGAGGCGGAGGCGGTCATGCTCGGCCAGCCCTACTACATGCCGTTGCCGCAGGTGGTGGGGTTCAAGATGACCGGAGAACTGAAAGCCGGGGTGACCGCGACGGACATGGTCCTGACGGCCGTCCAGATGCTTCGCAAGAAGGGCGTCGTCGGCAAGTTCGTGGAGTTCTACGGGCCGGGTATGAAGAACCTTTCTTTGCCGGACAGGGCGACGCTGGCCAACATGGCCCCGGAGTACGGGGCCACCATGGGCTACTTCCCGGTGGACGAGGTGACCGTGTCCTATCTCAGGCTTACCGGGCGCGAGGGACTTTGCGAGCTTGTGGAGAGGTACGCCAGGGACCAGGGGCTGTTCTACGAGGACCAGACGCCCGATTACAGCGATCACCTGGAGCTTGACCTGGGGGACGTGCGGCCCTCCCTGGCCGGGCCGAAGCGACCGCAGGACCGCATCGAGCTTTCGCAGATGAGGTCCGAGTTCGGGCACATGATGGATAGGCAGGGCGGGAAGAGGTCCGGCAGGCTGATGAGGGACGGGGACGTGCTCATAGCCTCCATAACCTCCTGCACCAACACCTCCAACCCGTCGGTCATGATGGCCGCCGGGCTGCTGGCCAAGAAGGCGGTGGAGAGGGGGCTGCGACCAAACCCGAACGTGAAGACGTCCTTGGCCCCGGGAAGCCGGGCCGTCACCACCTACCTGGAGAAGGCCGGCCTGCTCCCATACCTGGAAGCCCTTGGATTCCACGTGGTGGGTTATGGATGTCTCACCTGCATAGGCAACAGCGGGCCGGCGCGCGAGGAGCTTGCCGAGGACATAATCAAGAACGACCTGACGGTGGCAGCGGTGCTCTCGGGGAACCGCAACTTCGAGGGGCGCATATCGCCGCACGTCAAGGCGAACTACCTGGCATCCCCCCCGTTGGTCGTGGCGTACGCCATAGCCGGATCGGTTGACATCGACCTTGAGAGCGAGCCGCTTGGAACCGACCCCAACGGCGAACCCGTGCATCTGAGGGACCTATGGCCGTCGGCCAGTGAGCTGAGCGCGGCTATGGAAAACGTCACTCCGGAGGTGTACCGCAATGCCTATTCCACCGTCTTCCAGGGAAGCGACCTCTGGGACAAGGTCCCGGCGCCCAAGGGAGAGACGTTCGCGTGGGACCCCTGCTCCACGTACATACGCAAGGCGCCCTTCTTCGACGGCATGTGCAGGGACGTTCCGGAGCCGCGCAGCATCAGCGGCGCCCGCGTCCTGGCCGTTCTCGGGGACAGCATCACCACCGACCACATCTCCCCAGCCGGATCGTTCCCGGCCGACAGCGTGGCTGGCCAGTACCTCATGTCCCTGGGCGTGGGGGAGAAGGATTTCAACTCCTATGGCTCCCGCCGGGGCAATCATGAGGTCATGATGCGCGGGACCTTCGCCAACATACGCCTGAAGAACGCCATGGCAGGGGGCAGGGAGGGCGGGTTCACCGCGCTGCAGCCCGATGGCGCCGTGATGGACATTTTCTCGGCCTCCCGGGAGTATGCCGAGAGAGGCGTTCCGCTGATCGTGCTGGCAGGCAAGGAGTACGGCACCGGAAGTTCCCGCGACTGGGCGGCCAAGGGGCCGCAGCTGCTCGGGGTCAGGGCGGTGATGGCCGAATCCTTCGAGCGCATACACCGCAGCAACCTGGTGGGCATGGGAGTGCTACCCCTTCAGTTCGAGCCGGGACAGAGCGCCGCCTCCCTGGGACTGGACGGCAGCGAGGAGTACGACGTGGAACTGCTGGAGATGAGGCCTCGCACCCCGGCGAAGGTGACCGTCCGCAAGAACGGGAGGACGACCACGTTCGAGGCCCTGACCCGACTGGACACGCCGGTGGAAGTGGACTACTACCGCAATGGCGGGATATTGCAGGCAGTGCTGAGGAAGCTAACGGCGTAATCTCATTATAATCATCAGGGCGTTGCCGCCATGTCATGAATGGTGGTGAGACCGTCATAGTGGTCAGGGACCTTACCAAGGTCTATCCGGCAGCGGCCAGGCTGTTCGGCGACGGCGGGAGGGAGAAGCTGGCCGTGGACCACGTGTCCTTCGATGTGCGTCGCGGGGAGATATTCGGATTGCTGGGCCCCAACGGTGCCGGGAAAACGACCACCATCAAGATGCTGACCACCCTGCTGATACCGACCTCGGGCAGCGCTTCCGTGCTCGGCCTGGACGCGGTCAGGGACCCTGTCAAGCTCCGGCCGCGCATCAACCTGGTCTCCGGCGGGGAGAGGGGGCTGTACTTCCGCCTGACCGGAAGGCAGAACCTGGAGTTCTTCTCCGACATGTACCGCGTGCCGCGGGAAAGCAAGAAGGCCAAGATCCAGTACCTGCTGGACCTGGTGGGCCTGACCGAAGCGGCCGATGTGAGGGTGGAGGAGTACTCCCGGGGCATGAAACAGCGACTGCATTTGGCCAGGGGATTGGTGAACGACCCCGAGGTGCTCTTCCTTGACGAGCCCACCCTTGGGCTCGATCCGGAGATATCCAGGGAGACCCGGGCCCTGATAAGGCGGCTCTCCGAGGAGGGCATGACCATCATGCTCACCACCCACTACATGTTCGAGGCCGACGAGCTCTGCGACCGATTGGCCATCATCTCGGAGGGCGTGATAAAGGCCATGGGCTCGCCGTACTCGATGAAGGAGTCGGTGAGGAACGACTCCATCATAGAGATAGAGGCAAGGGAGCTGGGCGAGGCGCAGCGCAAGGAGCTGTCGGACCTTCCCGGGGTGTCCGCGGTATCGATACAGTTCCTGGAGGCGCGGCAGCTTGCCCGGATCGTCGTCGATGACGCTCCGGCGCTCATCCCCACCGTGGCCGCACTGCTGGAGAACCGCAAGGTGATCAGCATCAGGGTGGACCAGCCGACCTTGGAGGACGCCTACATAAAGCTGGTGAACGGAAAATGATCGACCTGCGGGCCATGAAGGCCTCCTTCAAGCAGCAGTCCATACATTTCTTCGTAGACCCGCAATGGGTGATACCGAGCATAATCGCCCCATTCATATTCACCACCGTGACCCTGTTCCTCTTCCGCCATGCCGGCGGAGACCTCCTGCTGTACGCCGTGCTGGGAGGCGGCGTCCTGGGAATGTGGGGGAACACCATTCACAGCAGCAGCTGGTCCATCGGCTACGACAGGATGAACGGCACGCTGGAGGCGATCATGGTGACCCCCGCGCCCCTCTCGTCGGTGGTGTTCGGCCGCTGCCTTTGGAACTCCTTCCTCGGCCTGCTGAACGCCCTGGCGGTGTTCATTGTGGCGGAGTTCGCCTTCGGCATAGACGTGACCGTGCAGGACCCCCTGGGATTCGTGGTGGCCATGATGGCGACGCTGCTGTCCCTGTCCGTGCTGGGAATGGTCTTTGGGGCGTTCTACGTGGTCACGCGGGCCTCCTCCGCCTTCTTTCAGATACTGGAGTTCCCGATATACGTGCTCTCGGGGGCGGTGTTCCCCCTGATGAACCTTCCGGATTGGTCCCGGCCCTTCTCATACGTGATCCCGGCCACCTGGGGGGCCGAGGCCCTGAAGATATCCACCGTGGCGGGTCACGACTCGATGGGACTGGGATACTACGGCGCACTGGGGCTCACGGGATTGACCACCGTGGCCTTTCTGCTGATCTCCCTGTGGCTGTTCACCTACCTGGAGGGAAGGGCCAAGGTCAATGGGACCCTGGTGAGGTACTGACATGCTGGAAGACATCACGGGAGTGAAGGCCTCGGCCCTGGTGGCCATGCGTTCCCAGTTCGCGGTGGTAGGCCCGGTCCTGTGGCTGGTGCAGATACTCTCCACGGCGCTCTTCCAGATGTGGTTCTTCGTGCTGGTCAGCGATTTCGCGGGCGATCCCGGGGCTACCCCGGCGTACGTGGCCCTGGGCAACGCCGTGTCCGCCCTCACCTATTCAGCCGTGTACGGGGTCACCATGTCGGCCGGGGCCGAGAAGCACATCGGGACCATGGCCACCATCATGGGCACGCCGACGCGCATGTTCTACGTGTTCCTGGGGAAGGGCGCGTATCAATCGATAATAGGGATGTTCACTGTCACCGTCTCCCTCGGCTTCGCGTCCCTGTTCTTCGGGGTGGACCTTTCCGGGGCGAACCTCGTCGCCCTGGCGGCGGTGCTGCTGGCCACCTGTTTCGCCATGGTCGGTTTCGGAATGGTCATCGGCAGCGTGGGGGTCTACCTGCGCTCGTCCATGATACTGGGGTCCATAGTGCTGTACCTGGGATTGCTGCTTTGCGGCGTGAACTTCCCGATATCCTACCTTCCGTGGTGGCTGCAGCCCGCGTCATACGTGTTCCCGCTCACATTCGGGGTGCAGGCCGTGCGCGATGTGGCGGCCGGGGCTGGCCTGGCGGAGGTGGCGCCCCTGCTGGCGATCATGCTGTCCATAGGGGCGGCCTTTTTCCTTATGGCCTACGCGCTTTTCAACTATTTCGAGAGACTCGCCTTGAAGCGCGGCTCGCTGGACATGTTCTGATCATATCAGCCCTAGCACCAGAAGGGCCAGGCTGGCGACGGTGTACGGAAGCAGGGCCGGGCCCGTTCTCCGTTGCAGCACGAGCTGCACCCCCTGGCGCAAAGCGGTCTTGGTCAGCAGGGAATAGGACACGCGCGCCATGAGAAAGGTTCCCAGAATGGCCATGGCCAGGGAGAGGTCTTCACCCCCGGTGAAGTGCAGGTACCAGAACAGGATGGTGCCGCATATGGAGAGCGCGATGCACGCCCAGGCCCATATCGGCCGGCCCTGCTCCCGGCCTGCATCGGCGAGCAGGCGCGCCCAGCGATGGGGTAGCGCCCGCACTGACAGCAGGAGGAAGGCGGAGAGGGCGCCGAGGAACACGCTGAGCATGGACAATGGCTCCATGCCCGTCCATATCCGGACCGGTTATTATAGGTCTCGCACCGGGTCTTCCTTGCGCACCGTTCTGACATCGCTGACCGGTATCCAGTCGTCCAGGGTGTGGAAGTCGCGGCGGGTGAATCGGAATAGGGGGACCTCCTGGAAGCCATCGACCGTGACCAGCACCAGATACCTCTTGCCGGCCATTCTCAGGAACTGCCTCTCCGACAGCCAAAGGTCGCGGCGGTGCCTCTCCAGCAAGGCCTCGCTCTCCTCGTGGGTGAGCTTGGGGGAATCGAACACCTCGGTCACCCTCCCCCGGCCGTAAATGATCTGCTGGCCGTCGTTCTCGGTGAAGTAGAGCATGTCGCCTACCTTGACCTTGCCGTACGGCGAGCGGCGGCCGTTGTACGCCCGGCCGACCATGGTCTTCTTTCCCAGGCGCATCGCCTCCAAGGCACCCGCGGGCTTGTCCAGGTAGACAATGTGGTCCATCTAGCACCGGCATGTCATTGGAAGGATAAAATGAATCTCCCTGGTGCGTTCAACGCTTTATGTTTATCGTGGTGATCACGCGGGCGTCCTTGCCCTTTCCGATGAACGCCAGGTAGCAGATGGCCTCGTTGCGGGAACCCCCCTTGCCAATGATGATGCTGGGTATCGATATCCTACCGTCGGCGTTGATGCGACGGGGCTTACCCTCCCCCATCTGGAACTCCAGAAAACCAGTGGTCCTGCCCATGGCCAGTACCTCCTGCTTGGTGCACCCGAGCTCGTAGCACAGGGCCATGTTGACCTGGTGTATCGCACCATCTTGATCGGTGACCACGATCGGGATGGGATAGCTGTCCATGCTCCCCGCTGCCGGCCCCGCAGGGTCCAGGACCTCGTTCTTCAGCGCGTCTATGTTCCTCCAAGATTCCGCATCCTGGACCGTGGCGCCCTTCGGGAGCACTATGACGACGATGCTGTCCACCTCGTCCCCCATCATGACCGGTACCAGCCGGGTCTCCACGGCGAGAGGGCCGAACTTGCCGTTCAGATACCCCTCGATGATGGACTGCTGAGCGAAATGGAACACCTCGTTGAACAGTTTCCCGGCGCCGTTGGGCAGGTCGGGGAACAGTTCGAACACGGACCTTCCCTCGTACGAGGTGCCCGGCCCCATGTCCTTCAGGTACTTGACGAAGGTATGGTTGCCGATGGTGACCCTGAGCTCACGGTCTATCATGAACACCATTTCAGGCATGGCATCCAGCATTGTCCGCAGATTGTTCTCTGCCCGCAACAGGGCGAACTCCACCATGCGCCGATGGACGATCTCCTCCGGCAGCTCGCGGTTCATATCGATCAGCATGGACCGCTCGCGCCTCTCCTTCTCCCGGATGTCCAGCTCCTCCTTGATGTTGTCAAGGTGCTCGAAAAGGTCACGGTATGACTCCTCGAGGGGCTTGGCACGGCGGGGTATATGGTAGAAGTTGCGGCACAGTACGCCATCCATTATGATGTTGGGATAGGAGGCCAGGGACCGGAGCAGGAAGCCTGGGGAGAGGGAGGTCATGTCGTAAAGGCAGACCATGGTCACCCCCAGCTCATCGCGCTCATCATCGAGTTCCAACCAGGCGCCCTCCCCCGGAGAGTGCGTGTTCAGTTCCTCGGGTATGTTGATTATCAGCCGGGTGCCGGCGTACCCCATGCCCTTGGCCTTCTGGACGAAGCTTTGCATCAGCTCCTTGAAGTTGGAGCGGGAACAGTTCCCTTGGATCGTCTTCTCGAGAGGTATCGCCTCTATGGAAGGATGGGAGTCCAGGTCGAGGCCCCTCGCCCTCAGCTTCTCCCTCAGCAGTGACGGCGGGGATCGGAACAGCAGCTTGCACATCTCCTCCTGCCTTATGCTGTCCTTAAGAAGGTCGGCGAGAGGGTCGAACACGTCATCCAGACGGTGATAGAACAGGGCGGCCTTCTCCCCCGGAGGCATGGCCAGGGCTGGCTTGGACGATGCCGGGGAAGCTGCCTCGCAGAGACCGTTCGAGCCTATCACGTTTTGCTGTGATGCGTTGCTATTGTTAATAATTTCTTCAGGTTATCGCAAATTCTAACTGTTGGTACGCGTTGGTAGGGAACATGTGCCTGGTCCCTGACCACGAGATCGCATCGAGATTGAAGGACGGCTCGCTGGTGATAACCGATTTTATACCCGAGGGGCTGACGCCCAACGGCTACGACCTGAGGGTGGCCGAGGCCCGCCTGGAGGAGGGGGAGAGCGTGACCTCCGGAACGTTCATCGTTCCCCCGGGGAGACTGTTCTTCGTTTCCACCGTCGAGCGCGTCGAACTTCCGGACGACCTCGCCGCGCAGTTGTGGACCAGGACGTCCTGGCTGCGCAAGGGATTGCTAATGGGGCTGGGAAAGATAGACGCTGGCTTCCACGGCACCCTTACCTTCAGCGGGTTCAACGCCTCCTCCGTTCCCGTGGAACTGCCGGTAGGCAGCCGCATGGTGCAGATGGTGCTGGAGACCATGCATTCCCCGGTCGAACGCTCCTACGCCAAGCGCAGCGGCAACTATCAGGGTCAGAAAGGAATAACCTTACGTCCAGCCGACAAGGAGTAGGTCGGCTGAGAAGACGGACGCTGAGGGCGAGTAGGTCTTGAGCTCCTCGCTGCGAAGCACCTCTATCCTCACGCCCATCCCGCAGGCCATCCTCTCCAGGTCCTCGAGCACCCCCGGGAAATCGCTGCGTTCGCAGATGTGATAGAGGTGCATAACGCCCCCCAGCTTCAACCGGGTGAGGGCGTCGGCAAAGAAGTCGATGGCCGAGTGTGGCAGGTTCATTATCACCCGGTCGGCGCAGGGGAGATCGAACACCCATTGCCTGGCGTCCCCCTCCAACGGGACCACGCCATGCACCTTGTTGAGCTCCACGTTCTCCCGCATGAGCTGCACCGCCCCCGGGTTGAGGTCGATAGCGTATACCGCGCGGGGACGGGACAGCTTGGCGATCATTACGGCGAAGGGGCCCACGCCGGAGAACATGTCCACGACCGTCTCGCCCTCCTTCACCAACGACGCTATCCTCCGCCTCTCGCTGGACAGGCGGGGATTGAAATACGCTTTTCGGGGATCGACCTTGAAACGCAGACCGTACTCGGTGTGGACCGTCCCGCTCACGTCCTCCCCGGCTATCACCTCCAGGTCCAGCGTTCTGAACTCACCCATCACCCCGTGGTCCAGGAAAGCCGAGCGCAGGCGGGGGAAGGCGGCCAGCAACGCCTCTCCGACCTCGTTGGCGTGCGGCAGGAGCTCGTCGGGCAATCTTATGATAGCTATGTCGCCCAGGGTATCGAAGGCCGTCGGCAGCAGCGGCCTCAGTTCATCGGGCACCCTGGCCAGGGCCTTGTAGTCGCGTTCCTCGCGCTCCCGCTCCCTGAGGTCCCGCTCCTCGACCGCCAGGCCTTCCGGGGCGGAAAGCACCGGCAGGAACAGGAAGTCCTGGTCCCTGTCCAAGTAGAGTGACTGGTCCAGGAGGCCGTCCTCTAAAAGCTTTTTACGGATGTACTCTCCTTCCCCCTTTCGGACCCTGACGCAAAGGGAACGCACGGTGTTGCCATGGGAGAATTGATATTTGTTGGTTTAGGGCTGGGAGGAGTGGAAGATATGAGCGCCCGGGCCCTCGCCGCCCTGAAGGAATGCGACCAGGTGTTCGGGGAGTTCTACACCTCCAGGCTCATCGACTCCACGCCGGAGGACCTGGAGAAGGCCATAGGAAAGGAAATAGTCCGGCTCTGCCGGAAGGAGGTGGAGGAGGACGAGACGGTCATTGATGCGGCCAAGAAGGGGAGGGTGGCCTTCGTTACCGCTGGTGACACAATGGCCGCGACCACCCACGTGGACCTCAAGATACGGGCGATGGAGGACGGGATACCGACGCGGATCTTCTACGGCGTTTCCATATTCACGGCCTGTTCTTCCGCCCTGGGACTTCAACCTTACAAGTTCGGGAGGACGGTGACGATACCTTTCCCGGAGCCGGGGTTCACCCCGCTGTCTCCTTACGAGAACATCTACGATAACTGGTCTCGCGGACTGCACACCCTGGTACTTTTGGACATACGCGAGGATGAGAACCGCTACATGACCGCCAACCAGGCCGTGCAATGGCTGCTCGACGCCGAGAGGGCCAAGGGGCTGGGGATGATCTCACCGACGACCGTCATATGCGCCGCGGCCCGTGTCGGCTCCCCAACGGAAAAGGTGGCCGCCGGATACCCGTCTAAGATGCTGGACGAGGACATGGGACCGCCGCTGCACTCCGTCGTCGTCCCGGGAAAGCTGCACTTCATAGAGGCCTACGCCCTGGTCAGGTTCGCCGGGGCGCCGGAGGAGATAGCCGACGATCAGAACCTGTAACCTAGGAAAAGGGACACCTTCACCCTGCGACCCAGGGAGGGGTCCGTTCGCGAGGCGAGGAGCAGCTTCCTGACCTTCAAGCGCCCTGATACCTCCCTCATGCATTCCTCCAGGCCTACACGGTCCTCCTGCCCCTGGCTGACCAGCATCAGGGCGGCGTCCGGCTGGAACTCGGCGGAGGGGAACCAGGGCGAGGTCAGGGCATCCTCCACCGCCAACCGCTCCTTCTCCAAGCCCATGCCGTAGCCTATGCCGGCCCGAAGCTCCCTCTTCCCCAGGTTCTCCTTCAGCAAGGGTATCGATTCCGAGGTGAGGCAATGGCACAGGTCGGTCGGCAGGGAAAGCATGATCTGGTCCATCACCCCGAAGGCCTTTCCCAGAGGAAGGTTTGGAGCGAGCTTGATCAACGGGTCGTTGGCGTACACCGCCACCATGTGGGAAGCCTCCTTCAGCCGGGCCAGCCCCTCCTTGGCCATGGCTCGGCGGTTGGAACCTTCCACGGAGAAGGGAAGGCAGACGCTGGTGAAGGTCATGGTGGAGTAATGCGCGATCTCCGTTATCAGCGGGGCGACGTAGCTGCCGGTCTCCCCACCCAGCCCGCTGAACAGGAACAGTGCCTGCGGCCTTCCCACGGCCTCGGCAAGCCTTTTCTTCCAGGGCAGGTCGGAGACGTGAAGGGCGGTGGAGGAGCTTGTGCGGGCCACGTTCACCTCGCTTTTACGCAGCAGCACCTGCCGGTACCCGGTTATACCGTGGTCCCCCTCCTGGCAGACGGTGAGCTTTTCCCCTGGCATCAGCGCGGCCATGCGCCTGCCCGCTCCCCCTACCCCCACCACCAGTATCTCTGGTCTGGGAAGGGATGATGTTCCGGGCAGCTCCACCAACTCTGGTCGCACGGGCCTATAAACACCTTACTCGGATATGGCATTTTCACCGCGCCCGCAGAAATTTCTATACACCCTGGAAGGCATGGCCGGCCGACATGACGGACATTGGCAGGATTTTCGGCAACCGGGTCATGGAGCTGCGCTTTCGCACTAGCGAGGCGGAGGACCTCCAGGTCGGGGAGATGCTGGTTGTCGAGGAGGGCGGCGTCAAGTTCCTGGTGCGGACCATGGACGTGCTTTTCGGCGCCGATTCGGACGATGACGATTACCTGGAATGGCAGGCCGGGGTGGCCATGAGGGACGATTTCGACTACGAGCGCGTCAAGGGCGACCTTTACAAGGTGGGAGTTTGCACCCCCCTGGGCTGTCTTAGGGATGACAGCTACCGCAAGGCGAAATCGATTCCCCGGCACTTCTCCCGGGTGCGCCGGGCGGACCAGGGGGATTACGACTTCCTGAGGCCGATGATGGGCGATGTGGAGGTCGGGCGCCTGCGCTCCGGGGACCGCGTGCTCGATTTCCGGGTGGGCATCGATTCGCGGGGATTCCCGCACCATGTGGGGATATTCGCCACCACTGGCATGGGCAAGAGCAACCTGATGAAATCATTGGCGCTGTCCTGCATGGAGTCCCGGCGCTGCGGATTCCTCATCCTCGATCCGCACGGGGAGTACTTCGACGGCGGAGAAAGGGGTAAGAAAGGACTGTCGCACTCCAAGCTGGCCCCTGAGGCCTTGGACGTTTACTCCTCGCGCAGGCTGGATGGGCCGCACAGTTCCATTCACGTATCCAGCGCGGAGATAGAGATCCCTGACCTGGCGAACCTCTACGAGTTCTCCGGGGCGCAGCTGGAATGCCTGCAGGCATCGCAGTGGAAGTACGGGGAGAGATGGCTGGATGAGCTTCGCGACAAGAGCGTGGCCAACATCGTCAGCGACCTGAACGGGCGGTTCCACGAGGGCAGCGTCAACGTGATCAAGCGCCGTCTGGATTCCATATTCCAGTTCGATCTCGTCACCACGGACCGCGATCTGAGCATGACCAGGGCGGTGATCTCGGCGCTCCAGGACGGCAAGACCGTTCTGGTGGACACCTCCAACATGTTCGAGGCCGAGGAGCTGCTGGTCTCGACCGTTCTCACCCGCGCGATATTCGAGCGCAACAAGGCCCTGTACTCCGACAAGACGAGGTTCGAAAAGGCACCTCCGGTGCTGATCGCCATGGAGGAGGCGCAGCGCGTCCTCTCGCAATCCAAGGGCACCGTCTTCGCCCAGATCGCCCGGGAGGGCCGCAAGTTCAAGGTGGGGTTCTGCGCCGTCTCGCAGCAACCCAAGCTGATCAACGAGGAGATCATATCCCAGTTCAACACCCTCTTCATCCTGGGGCTGGCGGACAAGCGGGACCGGGACATACTCAGGAACTCCGCGAAGCAGGACATATCCATGCTGGACAACGAGATCCAGATGCTTATGCCAGGCGAGGCCCTGATCGCGTCCCCGTTCACGCCGTTCGCGATACCGTGCAAGGTGCATCTTTACGAGGATTATGTTGAGGAGTCCAACGTCAGAACGGGGGAAAGGAAAAATACCGTGAACAGGGATGTGGGGCAGACGTTCTTCTGAGGCGCAGTGATGGAAGCGGAAACCACGTTCCTTCTAGAGATGGCCATCATCATGGTCACCGCCGGGGTGATTTCCGTTATCTTCTCCAAACTGCGCCTGCCGGTGGTCATCGGCTACCTGGCCGCGGGGATCATACTCGGCCCGAACCTGTTCGAGCCCTCGTTCATCACCGACATGGGCATAATCGATGCCCTGGCCAACGCCGGTATCGTCCTTCTGATGTTCACCCTGGGATTGGAGTTCAACCTGCGCCGCCTCCGCAAGGTCGGTCTCTTCGCCGCCCTGGCCGGGAGCGTGGAGATCGTGCTCATGATAACCCTCGGTTATGGGCTGGGCATCGCCCTGGGATGGACCACCCTCCAATCCGTGTTCCTGGGGGCGGTGATGAGCATCAGCTCCACCGCGGTGATCATCAGGGTGCTCGCCGACTCGGGAATGATGAAGAAGGAGTTCGCCGAGGCCATAGTCGGAATATTGATAATAGAGGACATCGCCGCGGTCATCATCCTGACGCTGTCGTCGCCTCTGGCCGCCGGCGACGGGGTCACCATAACCAGCATAGTCATGCAGATCGCCTACATCGGGGCCTTCATGCTCATACTGCTGGTGATGGGGCTGGCGGTCCTACCGAGGCTGATGGACCGCATGTACCCCACCGCCTCCCCCGAGACGCTGCTCATAGTATCCCTGGGCATGTGCTTCGGCATGGCCATGGTCGCCCAGTTCTTCGGGCTGTCGGTGGCCATCGGGGCGTTCCTGGTGGGAATTATAATCTCCCAGTCCATGGCCCAGGAGAAGGTGGTGGAGCGCATAACCCCCATCAAGGAGATGTTCATGGCCCTGTTCTTCATCTCCATAGGGCTGCTGATCGACCCTTGGCTGATCATGGACAACATACTGGTGGCCGTGGCCATCGCGGTGGTGTTCATCATCGGCAAGATGTTCAGCGTCACCTTGGGCAACTTCCTCAGCAACAAGGACGCCCGCACCTCGGCCATGGCCGGACTGGGCATGGTGGCCATGGGAGAGTTCTCCTTCGTCATAGCCAAGACCGCCTACGACCTGGGGGCGGTGGACCAGCTATTCTATTCCTCGGTCATAGGGGCGGCCCTGATCACCATGATATACCTACCCGCCTCGTTCAAAAGGGCCCCGCAGACCGTCACTTCCGTTGGGAACGCCCTTCCGGCCTCTGTGCGCGAGTCGCTGCGCCGGGTGGACCATCTGCGCAAGGACATGGGCACCTGGATGAACGCCCACGCTGACCGGCGCAGGGAGGTCCAGAGACAGATATTCTGGATATTCATCGACATGATGATCATATTCCTCCTGCAGGTGATGGCCGTCACCTTCTACGACATCGTCGGGCTGTTCGGAGTGGACCCTGACGGGATCGGAGCGGTATGGTACGTGGTCGCCATAGTAGCATTCATCGGCCTCATGCTGCCGCCTTTGCTGAACATCATGAACCGGGTGAGGGTGATCGGCCTTATGCTGATACGCGGGGTGATGGAGGGAGGGCACTTCGAGACGGGGGCGGAGGGAAGGCTGTTCAAGGTGTTCGTGGACCTCATCGTCTCCATCATAGGCGTCGTTCTGTTCTTCCTCTTCATTCCCATAGCGCCTCACGTTGAGGGATTCCCGGTGCTGCTGGTGTTCGGCGCCGCGGTGGGTCTGTTGATAGCCTACCTACTGTGGGACGCCAACAAGAGCGCCTACGACCGCATGTGTCACATACTCACCGACCGCCTGCGCGAGGAGTGAGCATTTTCACCGCCCCCATCGAATGCTTTTTTAAGCCCAGCCCTCTAATCCCTGCCGGATGAGGATTGCGCACATAGCCGACACCCACATCGGCTTCTCCGCTTACCGTCGCTCGGACCCCGATACGGGTATGAACCAGCGGGAGGTGGACGTTTACCGAGCGTTCGAGCGTCTTGTGGACTCCCTCATATCCGAAAGACCTGACGCGGTGCTGCACTCGGGGGACCTCTTCGATTCCGTGCGCCCCTCGAATCGCGCGCTGTCGGTGGTGCTCGAGCAGCTGCTGCGCCTTTCCGAGGAGAGAATACCGGTGGTGATGATAGCTGGCAACCACTCCACGCCCCGGCTGCGGGAGACGGGGAGCGTGTTCCGGCTTTTCGAGCACATAAAGGGCGTGCACGCCTTCTACACGCCTGGGAAGCACTGCCTGGAGCTGGGGGACCTGACTGTTGCCGCGTTCCCCCACCAGGACAAGGGGTCTATGGTCGAGGCCCTGCAGGGATGGAGGCGCGGCCGTTCTCGTTTCGAAGTGGGCATGCTGCACGCGGGCATACAGGGGCTGACCCGGTACAGCATGGGCGAGGCCAACGAGCTTAACCTGCCCTCCTCCCTGCTGAACCTGGACGCGGACTACATAGCCCTTGGGCACTTCCATGGAAAGGAGCAGATCACCGAGAACGCCTGGTACAGCGGCTCCTTGGAAAGGCTTTCTTTCGCCGAGGCCGGCCAGGAGAAGGGATATATGCTGGTGGACCTGGACAAGGGCCGCAAGGACTTCGTTAGCCTCCCCGCAAGACCGATGCGTTCCCTAGGTCCCTTCAAGGCAAAGGGGAAGGACGCCGGAGACCTGCAGGATGAGCTGGTCGCCGCCTTGAGCTCTGCGCAACTGGAAGGGAGCATAGTGCGCCTGGTGGTGGAGGACGTTCCCGCCGCCCTGTACCGCAGCCTGGACCTTAACGCCATGCGGGCCCTGGCGGAAAAGGCGGTGCATCTGGAGCTGAAGTTCGAGATCGTGCAGGGCACCGATTCCGTGCAGTGGCGCTCCACCGCCTTCGGTTCCCTGGACCAGGAGTTCGGATCGTACCTGTCGCGGGTGCCGGTGGAAGGCGTTGACAAGGAGGAGCTGCGCCGGCGGGGGCTGGACTATCTCAAGAGGGGGGAGCGGGAATGAGGCTGCGCTACATGGAGATGCGCAACTACCGGAAGTTCCGCGACTCCCGCATCGAGTTCCCCGATGGCGTGGTCGCCATAGTGGGCCAGAACGGGACCGGCAAGACCACCATACTGGAGGCGGTGACCTGGGCCTTGTTCGGCAACTCGTCCTCGGTGGTGAGGGACAACAAGGAGGGGGTGGTCAGCTTCGGCGCTTCACCGGGAGATGAATGCTCGGTCGTGCTGGAGTTCGACCTTGGCGAGGACTCCTATCGCCTGGCCCGCAGCATGAAGGTGAAGAGCCTGAAGACTGATGCCTCGCTGGAGGTGAACGGAAAACTGCTAGCGTCCGGGGACACGGATGTCACCAAGGCCGTGGCCGCAAAGCTGGGCATGGACCACCAGGCCTTCTTCGTGTCCGTTTTCACCAAGCAGAAGGACCTGAACGCCCTTGCCAACCTGAGGCCGGCCGACCGCAAGACCCTGGTGCTGCGCATGCTGCGCGTGGACCTCCTGGACGATGTGATCAAGAGCATAGACCGGGACGCCAAGGACGCCAAGAGGGAGGCCGAGGGAACCTCCGCCCTGCTCCGGAATGCCGAGGGAAAGGACCGGTTGAGCTCGCTGAGGGAAGAGGAGCGCGCCGCTGCGGAAAGGTCCAAGAGCATCGCCGAGGGAAGCGCGAGGCTGCTGGCGGAAAGGGACGCTGCCAAGGAAAGGGCCCGGGCCAGCAGGGAGCTTTGGGGATCGGAGGAAGAGCGTTACCGGAAGGACGTGGCCCTGGAGAGAAGGCAGGCCACCGCCCGGGCCGGGTTGCAGGCCATGCACGGGTCCCTGGAAAAGCTGGAGGCAGAGGTTCGGGAACTGCGCCTCATAGGCGATTCATTGCCCGATCTGGAGAGTAAGGACGCGGAGTACAGGGAAGCCAAGATCGCCGCGGAAAGGCATTCCACCCTGCGGGAGGCGTTCCTGGGACGGCGGAGGAAGGAGGAGGAGCTGGCAGCCAGGCGCGCCGACCTTGTTTCCCTGCTGGAGGAGGCGGAGCAGGCGGTCAAGGACATGGCCGGGCTGCCCGACCTGGAGGCCAGCCTGGCCACGGTAGAGGAGAACCTTAACGGCACCAGGGACCTGCTGTCCTCCATAACCGCCCAGGCCCGGGTGGCCGAGGCGGAGGCGACCAGGCTTCGTTCCGAGATCGTTTCCTCGAAGGAAAGGTCGGAGGAGATCGGCAAGCTGGGAGAGGACAGCAACTGCCCCACCTGCCTGAGGCGGATGGGGGCGCAGTACACCGACCTCCTTCGACGTTACCAGGAGGAGCAGGCAGCTTTGGAGGGGGCCGCTGCGAAGCAGGACCTCATTGCAAAAGAACTTGCAGAGCAGCGTTCCCGCGCCGACCGGCGCCGCGAGGCGCTTGAATCGCGCCGCTCCAAACTGCTGTCCCAGGCCCGGCTAAAGGCCTCTCTGGAGGAGAGGGAGCGCAAGGCAAGGCATTCCCTGTCCCGTACGCAGGCGGCGGTGGACGGGCTGCTGAAGGAGCTGGAGGGGGCGGGACCGGCGGAGTACGACGCCAAGGCGCATGATGCAGTGAAACGAAGGGTGGCCGAGCTTGAGCCGTCCCACCTGGCCCTGAACCGGGCCGTGACCAAGATGGAGAGGCTCCCCCTGGCCTTGAAGGAGAGGGAGGAAACGGCCGCGGCCGTGGCCCGGGAGGCGGAGGAGCTGCGCGGCGTCTCCCGGGAAAGGAGGGAGTTGGCCTTCGACATCGGGACGCTGCAGGCGGTAAAAGCGGCCCACGAGGTAGCCAGGATGGACGAGGAGCGGCTGACCCAGGAGATAATCAGGGCGGAGGGGGAGCAGGCCCGCCTGCGCTCGGAGGTCCGGACGCTGCGGGAAAGGATCGCGGAGCTGGAGGGCCTGCGGACCAGGCACTGCGCGCTGATGGTCGAGCTGGAGACGCTCAACCGCCTGAGCCAGGTGATGAGAGGGTTCAAGGAGAACGTCATCTCCCGCATCACACCCACCCTGTCGGACATATCCTCGGACCTGCTGTCCCAGTTGACCGAGGGCAAGTACGGCGGCATGCGGCTGGACGAGAACTACCAGATGTGGCTGTACGATCAGGGGGAGGAGTTCCGATTGGAGCGCTTCTCCGGCGGGGAGGTGGACCTTGCAAACCTTTGCCTGAGGTTGGCGATATCGCGGATGATCATGGAGCGCTCCGGCAATCAGATGAACTTCTTGGTGCTCGACGAGATATTCGGCTCGCAGGACCAGTCGCGCAAGCGCAGCATACTGGAGACGCTGGGGCAATTGCAGAAGCAGTTCCGGCAGATACTGCTGATAACGCACATCGATGACGTGAAGGACAACGTCAGCGCCGTAATGCGGGTGCGGGAGAACGAGAACGGCTCCAGCACGGTGGTGCTGGAGGATTAGGTTTCACTTTTGGTCGACGACCTGGATGAGATGCCAGCCGAACTGGGTCTTCACAGGTCCGACCACCTCGCCCTTGGCGTGATCGAACGCGGCGTCCTCGAACTCCTTGACCATCATTCCCTTTCCGAACCAGCCCAGGTCCCCGCCCTTCCGGCCGGAAGGGCACATGGAGTGCTGCTTGGCCAGATCGCCGAAGCTGGTTCCGTTCTTGATCATCTGCAGTAGTTCCTTGGCCTTGTCCTCTTTTGCCACCAGGATGTGCGCCGCCCTAACCTCTTTGACCATGGACCCGGCATGGAAGGGGCGATATAAACTTGTTCTCCCGACATGCGCTGGCGGTCAGGCGCCCATTGATGCTTGTGTCGAAAAAAGCGGACCGGATGGTCTTTCAACGGACCTCTGGCTTCGTTGCCACGACCTTTAGGCTCTCCACCGGCAGCCCCCTATGCTGCTCCTTGCTGATATGCCTGTCCTCATTGATGCGATCGACCGTGAAACCGGCGGCGGCGATATGCTCCAGGTACTCCTCCTTCAGTACCGCCCCGGCTACGCATCCTGAGACAAGGTCCTTGTCCAGCCTCTGTTCCTCGGTCAGCTCCTCCAGCAGCACCATGTCGGAGATGTACATCCGGCCTCCCGGCCTGAGCACCCTGAACGCTTCCTTGAAGGCCTGGGACTTGTCCGGCACCAGGTTGATGACGCAGTTGCTCATGACCACGTCGACCGAGCCGTCCTCCACCGGCAGGTCCTCGATGTCGCCAAGCCTGAACTCCACGTTCTGGAACCCGTGGTCCCTGGCGACCTTACCGGCCCTGGAGACCATCTCCTTGGTGAAGTCCACCCCGATCACCCGGCCGTTCGTACCGACCCTCTTGGCGGCCAGGAAGGAGTCCATTCCGGCGCCGCTGCCCAGATCGAGCACTGTCTCGCCCTCCTTTATGCGGCCCAGGGCCCCGGGGTTGCCGCAGCCCAGGCCCAGGTTCGATGAGGGAACAAGGTCCATCTCCTCGTCCGAGTAACCCACCGACGCGGATATCTGCAGGGGGCTCTGCTCGCTGCTGCAGCAGCTGGACCCGCAGGGGCCGCCGTTCAGGGCGATGGAGCCGTACTTCTTCCTTACCGCTTCCTTTATCTCGTCGTCCGTAAGGGTCCGGGCGTCGCAACATTGATCATGCTCTTCCACTCCCATGCCCACGAGGCGCTCGCGCATCCCCTCGCTGGCGATGCTGTATATCATGTTCCTGCCCCGCTTCTCGAACCTCACCACCCCTGCCTCGTGAAGCACCTTGAGATGCCTTGATATCGTGGTCTGGTCCTTTTTCGTGGATCGGAACTCGCAGGCGCAGTGGTCCTTCTTTAAAAGGCATCCTACGATGGTCAGCCTGGTCTCATCGCCCAGGGCCTTGAACAGCTTGACGTTCTCGGAGAGCATTGATTCATGTACATATGAACATATATACATATTTTAGGGGCTTTCCGATCGCGTACCGACCTTGACCTGGGAGGAAGCGATAGCCTGCCAACCCGCGTCAACGTCCTTGCGGCCAGCTACTTGAACACCGCTTCCAGGTCCACGTTGTCCCGCACCGCCCTTTCCACCAGCCCCACCTTCTCAGCGTCCTCCGGCTCTATGCGGGCGATCAGCCCCTCCACCATCTCCGAGGTGGCTAGGGTGTCGTATCTGGTGACCAGTATGGGTATTCCCCTCTCATAGGCCTTGGATACCACCTGATTGGCCGGGTACAGTCCCCCGGTGAGTATGAGGCACGAGGTGTCCGTGGACAAGGCCGCCAGTTGAACGTCCGAGCGGTCCCCGCCGGTGATTATGGCCTTGCGCTGGTGCCGGCGCATGTACTTCAGGGCGGTCTCCACGGTCATTGCGCCTATGAACACGCCCTCCACCACCCGGTCCAGGTTGCCCTGCCCGACGACGACGTCGGCGGAGAGCGCCTCCACCACCTCCTTGACGGTGAAGTACGTCATCTCCGGTATATGCGGTATGCACCCTAGCACCCTTATGCCCTTGCTCTCCAGGAAGTTCGCCACGGAGAGGTCGTCGGTCTGGTTCAGTATGACCCCCTTCACCGTGATCTTGTAGCTGGAGCTCAGCTTGTGCAGCATCGCTATCTTGTCCAGGGCCGCCGCCTCCGGCGTTGATATCAGCACCAGGTCGGAACCGGTGGCCTCGGCGATGGCCAGGCCGGAGACGTCGTTGAGGTAGCCGGTGGTGACCTCTCGGGTCCCCTCTATAAGCATCATCTCGCACTGGCAGGATGCCTTGGTGTAGGCGGTCTTGATGTCCTCCATGCGCAAGGTCCGGAACACGTCGTAGTTGAAGGGGCACAGCACCTCCTCCGGCTGCTCCAGCTTCAGCACTTGCCGCATCAGGTAGGCGTCCTGGTCGATCACCCTGTCGCCCGTGCGCATGAGTCGTTCCTTGAAGGGCTTGAAAAAACCCGCCTGACCCTTGAAGTTCTTGGCCAGCCCAAGGGTAACCATGGACTTGCCGGACTTCTCCACCACCGAACCTAGATACAGAGACCTCATTGCTTCTCCCCCTTGATAGTGACCAAGGCGTCGACCGCCGTAACTCCTTTGCCCTCGTCCCCCACCATGACCGGGTTCATTTCCAGCTCCTCGAGCTCGGGGAACTCCATTGACATCTGGGATATCTTCAGTATTATCTCGGCCAGGGCGGTTATGTCCCCGGGGCGCCGGCCGCGGGCCCCGGTGAGCATCGGATAGGCCCTTATCGACCTGATCATGCGCTCAACGTCGTCCCGGTCCAGTGGCGCTATCCCCTGTGTGACGTCCTTCATTATCTCCACGAAAATGCCACCAAGTCCAAAGGTTATGACCGGCCCGAACTGATCGTCGCGCACCATCCCCACAATGACCTCGCGGCCCTTGACCATGCTCTGGATGGACACCCCGGTGATGAGCGCCTTGGGCATCTTCTCCCGGACCTTGCTGAGCATGACCTGGTAGGAGCGCTCCAGCTCCTGCGGGTCGTCTATGTTCAGAACCACCCCGCCCACGTCGGTCTTGTGGGCGATGTCCGGGGACTCCACCTTCATTACCACCGGGTACCCGATACTTGCGGCAAGCTCCAGAGCGGCCGGCAGGTCCTTGGCCGTGCCCTCCCTGGGCGTGGATATGCCGTAGGCCTTCAGGATGCTCTTCCCCTCGCTCTCGCTGAGCTGCAGTCGCCCTTGCGACCGGACGGAGGAGATGACCTCGCGCACCGCCTCGTGATCGGCCTCTGTCGGCTCCACGGCGCGAGATCCCTTCCGTACCAGGCTTCGGCGGTGCTCCGCCATGGCCGCCAGGACCTTGATCCCCCTTTCCGGGGAGGGGTAGTTGGGTATGCCCGCCGCCTTGAGCATGTCGATGGGAGCCGCCATCTCCTTCCCACCGACGAAAGAGGTGACGATGGGCTTGGGAGATGAACCGGCGAAGGTCGCGAGAGTACCGGCCACGGACGAGATGTCAACCAGGTCGGTCGGTGCCAGAAGGGCGAGCACGCAGGCGACGTTCGGATCGTCCATCACGGTGCGTATGGCGTGGTCATAGCGTTCAGCGTCCGCGTCGCCGACCACGTCTATGGGATTGTAAAGGCTGGCCGCCGGAGGCAGCTTTTCCTTGAGCCTCTCTATGGTCGAGGGTTCGAAAGACGCCAATGTCAAACCGTAATCTGAGCAGGCGTCGGCGGCCATGACGCCGAGCCCTCCGGCATTGGTGATTATGGCCACCCCCTCCCCGTCCGGCAAAGGCATGGTCGAGAAGGCCTGCAGCAGGTCGAACATGTCCTCGATGTCGCCTACCCGAACAACGCCAGCCTGGCGCATGGCGGCATCGTACACCTTGTCGCTGCCGGACATGGCCCCGGTGTGCGACGAGGCCGCCTTGGCCCCGCTGCTGGTGCGCCCCGCCTTCAGCGCGATGACCGGCTTCACCTTGGTGGTCAGCTCGGCCTGTCTCAGGAACTCCCTCCCCCGGTCCGTTCCTTCGATGTACATGCCGATGACCTTGGTATGCGGGTCCTCGCGCAGGTATTCCAGAAGGTGCCCTTCGTCTATGTCGAGCTTGTTGCCGACGCTGATGAACTTGGAGAATCCGATGTTTATGTTGGCGGCCCAATCCAGGACCACCACGCATATCGCCCCTGACTGTGACGATATGGCTATGTTGCCCTCCCTCGGCCCTTCCCGGGCGAAGGTGGCGTTCATGCGGTGATGGGTGTTGACCAGGCCCAGGCAGTTCGGGCCGAGCACCCGCATGCCGTAGCGGTGCGCGATCCCCCCGAGCTGCCTTTCAAGCTTGGCCCCCTCCAGGCCGACCTCCTTGAAACCGGCGCTGATGACTATGGCGGCCTTGACCCCTTTCTGACCGCACTCCTCCATGACCTGCAGTACGAACTTGGCCGGGACGACCACCACGGCCATCTCCACTGGCCCGGGGACATCGGAGACGCGGGGATAGCACTTCAGCCCCATGACCTCCTGGTAACGCGGGTTGATGGGGTACAGCGGCCCCTGGAAACCTGACTCGATGATGTTACCTAGGATGATGTTCCCCACCTTGTTGCCCTCGACAGAGGCTCCGATGACCGCCACGCTAGCCGGCTCGAAAAGTTCGCGCATCCAGGGACTGAATGGAGGGGCGGCGGTGATATCCTTTGCGGTCGAACTCCGCAACATTGATATGCCCGATGGTAGTGTTGGAATATGCCGCCGGTACAAATGAGGGTGACGGTGATCCCTACAATAGCCTGGTGGTGCACAGTGCGCCGATAGGTCCCTGCAGGAACAACGATGCGACATCGCGTGATGACTGGAGGACAACCCCGGGGCACGACAACGAACCCCCTGCCCGGGTCAGTGCGGGGAGCGCGGTCCGCCGC
>JAAYDU010000035.1 GCA_012729095.1 Methanobacteriota archaeon
ATTCTGCGTTCTAACCGCGTAAAACCTTCTTCAGGATGTGCAAAAGTGCGAAACTGCAAAACTATTCTGCGTTCTAACCGCGTAAAACCTTCTTCAGGATGTGCAAAAGTGCGAAACTGCAAAACTAATGCGCTCCGCTGGGAGATCCATTCATATGGCATTCATAAAGTCAATTCGGGATGGAAGAAAGAGTTGGAGGGGGCCGGTCATGGCTCCCCCTTTAAAGAACATGCGTCAGCAGGAAGTTCGCCAGACCTCCAAGGGAGAACGCCAGCGCTATCGATGCGATCGTCACCTTCAGCGAGTCCTTCACGCCGTACTCCCGTATCATCGCCGCAAGGGTGGACAGGCAGGGCATGAACGTGGCCATGATCAGGGCGAACACGAAGAACTGGTTCACGGTCATGACCGACGCCAGGTCAGCGGTGCCGAACAGCACTATGAGCAGCTGGAAGGACATCTCCTTTCGCAGTATGCCGAATATCAGGGCTATGATGATTATCGCCGGCAGACCCAGGAAGCCCTCGGTGAAGAAGGCCATTGGCTCCACGATCGCCTCCAGTATTCCGTAGGCGGACAGTATCTCCAGCCCCAGGGAGCCGACCAGCAGTATCGGGAACGCTATCAGGAAGAACTCCTTCACGCGCATGTACGTCTTCCGGAAAACGTTGTCCGGCCTGGGAATGGCCAGGTCCGGTATCTCGATCATCAGGCTTCCGGGCTCGAACTTGATGGCCTTGTGCATCAGCAGGGCCAGGAGCACCACCAGCGCCAGCAGTATCAGCAGTATCGCGGCCACGTATATTACTCCGCCGAAGTTGCCTACCGTGCCCACGATTATGGCCATCTGCGCCGTGCATGGCACGGCCATGATGATTATCGTGGCCACTATCAGCTTCTCCCTGCGGGACTCTATGACCCTGGTCGCCAGAATGCCAGGGACGTTGCAGCCCATGCTGACCAGCATTGGTATGAGCGCCTGGCCGTGCAGACCGATCTTGTGCATGAGGCTGTCCAGGAGAACGACCACCCGGGGCAGATACCCGGAATCCTCCAGCAGGGCCAATATGATATAGAACAGCAGGATGTAGGGGATGACCAGTGCCAATATCGCCTGTATGCTCAGGTCCAAGCCCATGCCTATGGCCGGTCCTATCTTGCCGCCAAGGGAGCTCCCGATGTCCAGGAAGAAATCGCCTACCGTTTGTGCGTAGACGTCCAGCAGCAGCCCTTCGAGGTAACCGCCGATGAATATTATGGATGCTAGCACGCCTGCCAGGACCAGCATGAGTATCGGGATGCCGGTCAGTGGCCTCAGCGTAAGATCGGAAAGCTTCTGCCCCAGGGTGCGCTCCTGCGGTTTCGCCCTGACCACCTCGGAGATTATCCTGCCGGCCTCGCCGTAGCGGTCCCGGTTGACGTGCACCTCCAGGTCCTCGTCATGCTCCTCCTTGAACTCCTGGCGCAGGCGCTCAATCTTCTCCCAAGTGCCGTCGGGTATGCCCTCGGAGAATAGGCGATCGCCCTCCAGCAGCTTGATGAACGCGCCCCTCAGAGGGTATTTCAGCTTCAGGTCCCCGAGGCCCCGGCACAGCACCTCGATGTAAGCCTCGATGTGGGAATCGTAGCGGACCTTGAAATCGCTCTTACTGTACTCGTACGATCCTATGGCCTTGAGCAGTTCGTCCATGCCCTCGCCGGTGACGGCGACGGTCGGGACAATTGGCACGCCGAGCATGTCCGACAGCGCTTTCACGTCCAGGTCGCCGCGCTTGCGGGCCACGTCCATCATGTTCATGGCCACGAGCACCGGGAACCCCATCTCTATGAGCTGGGATATGAGCACCAGCCCGGGTTCCAGTCGGGTGGCGTCCGCGACGACCACCACGATATCGGGATCCGATTCCAAAAGAAAGCGGGAGGCGACCATCTGGTCCTCCGCGCCGGATGACAGTGAGTAAAGACCGGGAAGGTCGACTATCGTGGTGGGCTTTCCGCCTATGAGCACCTCTCCCTTGAGTATCTCCACGGTGGTGCCCGGGTAATTGGACGATATGGCGCCTATGCCGGTGAGACGGTTGAAGACCACGCTCTTGCCGACGTTGGGGTTGCCTACTAGCAGTACCTCCAAAGTATCACCGCCCGCGGCGGCAGTGCCTCTTTCCGCAGCCTGGGCGAACGTGCACGTAGACGAGTTCAGCGTAATCCTTCGCCAAGGCGACGCGGGAATCGCCCACCTTGACCAGCACGGGACCGTTCATCGGCAGGCGCTCCTCGATGGAGAGCTGCCTCTGGGGAACGAAGCCCATGGATATGATGCGGCGTATCTTCTGGGAGTCCTGGCAGAGCAGGTGTGATATGGTGCCCTCGGAACCCTCCTCCAGATCACTGAGGGCCACCGATCCCTTGCTGGGACGGATGCTGCATATCTCCTCCATGTTGGGGATCGGGTCCCCGTCAGGGCAGGTGGTGGGATGGTTGAGCATCTCGGATATGCGCTGCTCGGACTCCTCGGATATCATGTGCTCCAACCGGCATGCTTCCTCGTGGCTCTTCTCCTTGTCTATTCCGAGAATATCGACCAGGAAGCGTTCCAGCAGGCGGTGGCGGCGTTTTATCGTGGAGCCGATGCGCATGCCTTCATCGGTCAGCAGAGCGCCCTTGTACTTCTCGTAGACGATGTAACCATCAGAATCCAGCTTCTGCAGCATCCCGGTGACGCTTGCCGGGGAGAACTTCATTCGCTTGGCGATGTCGGTCGTGCGGGCGGGGGAGCCATCCTGAGTGAGCTCCCAAATGCACTCGAGGTACTCCTCGACGTTCTCGCTCACCATGGTTTCGGGTAACCTAACACGGGATATATAATCGTTTTCTAGG
>JAAYDU010000036.1 GCA_012729095.1 Methanobacteriota archaeon
TACTCGCTCAGCCTCTACACGCTGAACGGGTTGTACGCGGCCCGCTCCGTCGTGTACGTGGACGGTTCGACCATAGAGGTGCTGGACGACGCTATCATCATGGAGTCCTCCAAGGGCTATATCGAGGGCGCCACGCTACTGGCGGGCGATCTCGACTACTTCGTCTTCGGCGACTCCGAGGTGTACAACACCGCCACCAACTACTCCAAGGCCAAGGTCATGGACTCCCACAGCCTCAACGAAGGCACCTGGCTGACCCTGACCGCCCTGGACGAGGGCGAAGCGGCAGCGAACGTCTCGGTGGTCATAAAGAACGCCAAGGGCGAGATAGTCTTCAACGGCACCACCGATGCGAACGGCCAGGTCAAAGTGCTGCTGACGCAGTACTCCTACACCTCCGAGGGCAAGGACGATGGGTTCAACCCGTACACCATAACCGCTGACTTCGAGTCCGGTGAGGAGTCCATAGAGCTGGTCTTGAGCCAGTCCTACCAGGACGCCACCATCGAGGGCGAGGAGGAGAGCGACATGGGCGCAATCCTGGCGGTCGTCGGGGTACTGGTCATCATCCTGCTCATCGTGGCCGCGGTCGTGGTCATGAGGCGCCGGATGTAACGGGACCCAAACCCCTTAGTTCCAAACCTTTTCCCCGTTTCTCATTTTTCCCCTCTAAGATACTTTGTTAAGGAGGTAGTTGCATTCCCGACCGAGCGAAATGACCTATTCCGAAATGGCCCGACAGCTATTGGCCAGTGGCCACGCCTCAGAAGGCGATGCCGTGTATTTGCGAGCGGGAGGCAAGGAGCACTCTGGCATACTCATGCCCCATCACGAGTTCAGCCATCCCGATGTCATAGTGATCAAGCTGAGGAGCGGTTACAACATCGGGGTGATGGTGGATGACGCCTCCGAGCTAAGGGTGGTATCCAAGGCTCAGGACCGGCCCTCAAGGCCCAGATCACCCGAACGGCAGAGCGGCCTTCCCACCGTTTCCTTTCTGGGCACGGGAGGCACCATCGCCAGTTACGTCGATTACAGGACCGGCGCCGTCCATCCTGCCCTGAGGGCGGAAGAGCTGGTGGCCACCGTTCCCGAGCTTTCCGATATATGCAACATGCGCTCCAAGGTCGTGTTCTCCATATTCAGCGAGAACATGGACGTGGCCCGCTGGCAGGAGCTGGCCAACGCCGTGGCCGATGAACTGAGCTCCGGGGCGGAGGGGGTCATTATACCTCACGGAACGGACACCCTCGGCTTCACGTCCGCCGCGCTATCCTTCATGCTTGGCGACCTGCCGAGGCCTGTGGTCCTAGTAGGAGCGCAGAGGTCTTCCGACCGACCCTCCTCCGATTCCTACGGGAACCTGTTATCGGCGGCAAGGTTCTGCGTGAACGCCGATGCCGCCGAGGTGTTCGTCCTGATGCACGGCGAGACGTCGGACACCTGCGCCCATGTTCACCGGGGAACGAAGGTAAGGAAAATGCACTCCAGCCGTCGCGATGCCTTTAAAAGCATGAACGGGTCCCCCGTGGCCTCCCTTGACCTGCAGGGAGGGCTGGAAATGCTCTCCCCCTGCCGCTCCAAGGGGAACTTCAAGGTGGAACCGGACACCCGCATGGAACCGAAGGTGGGTATGCTGCACTTCTATCCCGGCATGAGCCCCGAGGCCGTCCGCAGGTTCGCTGAAGGGCTGAGGGGAATGGTCATCGCCGGAACCGGCCTCGGGCACGTGTCCAGGGACATGGTGGGCTGCCTAAAGGACCTCGTCCGCAAAGGAATGCCGGTGGTGATGACCACCCAATGCCTTGAAGGCAGGGTCAACCTGAACGTTTACGACACCGGAAGGGACCTGCTCTCGGCCGGTATAGTCCCGGGCGAGGACATGCTCCCGGAGACGGCGCTTGTAAAGCTCATGTGGGTGCTGGGCCGCACCGACGGACCGGAAGAGGTCAGGAAAACGATGATCGCCAACCTGCGCGGCGAGATATCGGACAGGAGGGGGCTTTGATGGAGCAGGTGACCTGCGGTATCGAGATACACCAGCAGCTGGACACCCACAAGCTGTTCTGCTCCTGCCGCTCCCGCCTGGTGGACGACGAGGGGAAGTGCTTCCGGCGGCGTTTGCGCCCCACGCAAAGCGAGATGGGGGAAGTGGACCGGGCCGCTCTGGCCCAGTCCGAACGACGAATGCACTTCGCCTATCAGGCTCCCGCAGAGGTCTCCTGCCTGGTGGAGGCGGACGAGGAGCCTCCTCACGATGCCGATGCGGAAGCGATGCAGGCCTCCCTGATCGTATCGTCCATGCTGAACTGCCATGTGGTGGACGAAGTGCATTTCATGCGCAAGATAGTCATAGACGGTTCGAACACCAGCGGCTTCCAGCGCACGGCGCTGGTGGCCGTCGACGGCAACCTGGACCTCAACGGCCGTCGGATCGGGATATTGTCCCTGTGCCTGGAGGAGGACGCCGCCCGCAAGGTTGAAACGAAGGACAGGGAGGTGACTTACCGCCTTGACCGGTTGGGTATACCGCTGATCGAAATAGCAACCGCCCCGGACATGCACGATCCCGACGAGGTGAAGGAGGTGGCGCAGCGCTTGGGTTCCATACTGCGCTCCACCCGTAAGGTGAAACGCGGGCTTGGAACCATAAGGGAGGACATCAACATCTCGGTTCCAGGTGGCGCCAGGGTGGAGATCAAGGGGGCCCAGGACCTTTCCCTGCTGCCGGCGTACGTGCGCAACGAGATGGAAAGGCAGCGCTCCCTCATCGAGATCAAGGAGCTGCTCCGGGAAAGGGGTGCCATGCCGGTCCCGGTCATGGTCAGGAACGTCTCCTCATTGCTGAAGGACAGCCGCTCCAAGGTCATCCGTTCCGCTCTATCCAAGGGGGGGAAGGTGTTCTGCTCCGCGCTGCCGTTGTTCGCTGGCACCCTGCGCAGCGCTGACGGCCATCTCCGTCTGGGGGCAGAGATGGCCCAGTACGCCCGCTCCCACGGCGTGGCCGGCATATTCCATTCCGATGAACTGCCGGCATACGGCATAACCGCCGAGGAGGTTCAGGCGATAGGCAAGGAGCTCGAACTCCGTGAAGGTGACGCCTTCGCCCTCTGCGCCGACATGGCAGATAGGGCGGAACCCGCGCTCCTGGCCGCGGTGGCCCGGGCGAACCAGGCCTTGATAGGCGTTCCGGAGGAGACCCGGGACCCCCTTCCGGACGGAACGTCCGTCTACAGCCGGCCATTGCCCGGTGCGGGGCGCATGTACCCGGAGACGGACGTGCGGCCGATACCGATCGGACGCGACCGCCTCGAGGCCATACGGAACGACCTGCCGGAGCTCCCCGAGGTGCGCATGCTGCGCATTTCAAAGGAATACGGCATCAACGAGCAGCAGTCCCGCCAGCTGGTGAAGGACGGCCACGACGATCTGTTCGAGGAATTGTCCACGGACCGCACCATGGCGGCGGTGGCCGCCCGCACCTTCCTGAACACCTATCCGGAGATGCAGAAGGAGGGCGTGGACCTAGATCCGCTGACGGACGAGATGGTAAGGAACGCCTTCGCCGCCCTGTCCGCCGGCCGCTTCGCCAAGGAGGCGCTCCCCTCCCTGCTGAAGGAGCTGGCCAGAGGCTCCGACGTGGACAAGGCCATAGTCTCCCTCGGCCTGGGCCAACTGGACCAGCAGGACGCCGCCGGTATCATAGATACCATCATCAGGGAACGAGCCGACTTCGTGCGGGAGAAGGGAGAGGGCGCCGTTGGACCGTTAATGGGCGTGGCCATGAAGGAGCTGCGCGGCAAGGTGGATGGAAAGAAGGCCGCCGACCTGCTGAAGGAGAGGGTGCAGGCTTTTCTCAGAGGGTGAGCTCCAGCGCTCGCAGCTCCTCAAAGAAAAGCGTCCTGCTGCCAACGGTCTTCGCCTGCCAGCCGGAGAGGGCCTCATTCAGTGCCGAGCGGTCCATATCGTCGGAGACGAGCAGCAGCACCCTTCCTCGGGGCTCCAATCGGTCCCTCGCCTCACGCAGGAAGCGGGCCGTGAGCCGCGTTCCATCCTCCCCCCCGGCCCAGCACAGGTCCTCCGGCCCCTGGACCTCTCCGCGAAGGTAAGGAGGGTTGAACACTATCAGGTCGAACCTGCCTGGAACGTCCGCGAACAGATCGCTCTTGAACACTCGCACCTTGAGCCCGTTCATACTCGCGCCGTTCCTGGTGGCCCTCACCGCCCTCTCATCCAGGTCCGCCGCGGTGACGATGGCGCCAGCCCTGGCCATGTGCAATGATATGGTCCCGGAGCCGCAGCCCATCTCCAGCGCCCTCTCCCCCTTCTCCACCTCTATGGCCGAGAGAAGGAGGTAGGTGTCCTCGGACGGCGCGTAAACGTCCGGATGAACGTCCAGCTGAACGGAGCTATCGCGCTGCACGGACGCTCAGAGGCGCGGGGGGTAATAACCTTTCCCGAAGGGTTTAAACGGGGACGGTGTATCGGACGAACGTGGACCTATACAGCCTGCTCGGTACTGGCATCATCATAGCAGCCCTGCTGCTTGCGTACCTGAGGCGGTATCCGCTGGCCCAGGTGCTGGTGCTTGTCAACCTGGGGCTGTTCCTGTTGACGATAATCGCCAACTGGGGCTCACCTTATTACCTTTCAGAGGTGCAGCGCGAGCTCGCCTTCCAACCGCGCTACGTGGGCGAGCCCTACAACTGGTACACCGTGCTGACCCACATGTTCGTGCACGCCGACCTGATGCACGTGCTGTTCAACATGATATTCCTGATGCTGATAGGCGTTCCCTTGGAGGAGCGCATCGGGAGGCGCAACTTCGCCATGTGCTTCTTCGTCCCGGGAATACTGGCCCTGGCGCTGGAGGCAACGGTGAGGTCGGGCGATCCCGGCATCCTGATACTGGGGGCGTCTGGAGCGGTGGCCGGGACCATGGGCGCGCTTCTCTTCCTCTATCCCAAGGACGAGATACCCATGTTCCTCGGCTTCATCTTCCTGCCCCGGGTCCCGGTCTGGATATCCGTCGGCGCCTGGTTCGCCATACAGGCAGTGTCGGCCTTCACCCTGCCTTCCGGGATAGCTTCCGGCGGCGTGGCCTACGCAGCGCATATCGGGGGCTTCGTGGCCGGCATGGCCGTGGCGTTCCTTCTGCCCGGGGAGAGGGAGCGCGCTGCCGACGACGCTCTCGACCTGAACGACCTGGCGACCAGCGACGAGCTCAGGGAGATCAAGGAGCGCATCGAGAGCGAGACGGAACCGGATGTCAAGCGAGCCTGGCTGGAAAGGTTCGTTGAACGATCCGCGTGCCCCTCCTGCGGTTCCAGACCCGTGCTGGAGGGAAACCGTATTAAGTGCGCATGCGGATGGGAGAGGTCGGTAAGATGAGATCGAACAGGGTGGAGGTGCTCTGCCCGGGGATGATCGTTCGCGACGGGCAGGTCGTCCTGGAGGCCCGTTCCACCGCGACCCTGGTAAGCAGGGGCGAGAGGCGGCTTCTGGTGGACACCAGCGGCCCGGAGAACCGCCAGGCGTTGATGGGCGCCCTTCGATGCCGGGGGGTTTCCCCCTCCGACATAGAGATGATCGTTCTCACGCACGCCCACGGGGACCACGATGGCAACCTGTGCATGTTCCCCGGCATCAAGGTGCTGTCGCACCGCGCGGAAGGCGGCGATCTGAACTTGGATAAGGATGTCGAGGTATGGGAGGGCGTGCGGATTGTCCACACACCTGGTCACACGCCTGGAAGCATCAGCGTGATCGTCGATGCGGGCGAGACCTACGCGTTGGCCGGGGATGCCATACCGACCGAGGACAACGCCCGGAAGTGGGTGCCCCCGGGGCATCATTGCGACCGCCGGAAGGCCATGGATTCCATGGTCATGCTGATAGGGATGGCCGATATCGTGGTCCCCGGGCACGGGCCGGCCTTCCGGACGGCCGAGTACAAGGAAAAGGCGAGGCGAGGCGAATGAACGTACCTAACGCGATATATGTGGAATGCCCGGACTGCGGCGAGGAGACCCTGCACGAGGTGCTAAAGGGCAGGTTGGGAAAGGACGGCGACACCTTGGAAGGCACCCTCCGCTGCCAGGAGTGCGGCCGTGTGCACACCGCGGTGGTCAGGGAACCCAAGACCGTGATGGTCCCGGTCATCGTCAGCGACCAAGGGGAGTCCAGAAAGGCGGAGATCGAGCTACCCGAGGACGAAGAGGTGCGGGTGGAGGACGAGCTCCTCCTGGACGACCTTCCGATAATAGTCAGCTCTTTGGAGAAGGGCAACGGCCGGGTGCCGAAGGCCCTGGCCAAGGACATAACTACCATATGGGCCAAGCGCTTCGACAGGGTGCACGTCAAAATATCCATCAACGACGTGCACAAGACCATACCCGCGGAGATAGTCGTGCTTCCGGAGGAGGAGTTCTTCATCGGGGACCTTATGACCGTCGGACGTTACAACGTGGTCATCACACAGATCAAGACCACGGATTCAATGGCCCGCCGCGGTTCGGTGCTTGCCCGGGATATCGTGAGGATATATGCTAGGAAGACCCGCACCACGTATTCGTGATGGTCATGGAAGAGCGTCGGCGAATGGTCGTCGGGCTGCGCGGTCGCGGCCTGTCGCTCTCAGAGGAAGTGGAGAGCGCCCTGCTCAAGGTCCCCCGCCATCTTTTCCTGCCGGAGGACGTCCGCTCCTGCGCCTATAGGGACGCCCCTCTTCCGATAGGGGACGGGCAGACCGTGTCCGCACCGCACATGGTGGCGATCATGGCCGAGGCACTGGAGCTGCGCGAGGGGCACAAGGTCCTGGAGATCGGCGCCGGCTCCGGCTACAACGCCGCGATAATGGCCGAGCTGGTGGGCCCCGGAGGGAGGGTTATCACCATGGAGAGGCACGGTTCCCTGGCCAAGAGGGCCGCCCGGGTATTGCTCGAACGCGGTTATTCCAACGTCCAAGTGGTGGTGGGCGACGGTTCGTTAGGCTATCCTGAAGAAGCGCCTTACGACAGGATAAGCGTGACCTGCGGGGCTCCCGGCGTGCCCGGCCCGCTGGCCGAACAGCTTGGGGAGGGGGGAGTCATGGTCATTCCCGTGGGCGGGTTGGAACACCAGTCCTTGCTGAGAGTTAGGAAGGTCGGCGGCAGGACCGCCACCGAGGACCTGGGGTCGGTGATCTTCGTTCCCCTGATCGGGGAGAGGGGGCATCGATCAAAGCAGTAACGGCAGAACGGCGCTCAGACTGGCGTCCCTGACCACATGATGGGCGCCCCTGACCACGTCGTCGTCTATAGGGTTGAACGCTATGCCCAGGGAGGCCGCCTGGAACATGGACACGTCTATGGAGCTGTTGCCGATGGCAGCGGTCCTTTCCGGGGAGACGCCGAACAGTAGCTGCGCCTCCTCCAACGCCTTCCGCTTGTTGCAAAGCTCCACCCTGAGTATGCCCTCCCCGGTGAGCCTGCCAGACCCGTCCGAGGCCAGGCCGTTGGACCACTGCGCGTCGAAGCCGTACCTCTTGGACAGCCTGTCCGCTATGATGTCCAGCCCGCCGCTCACTATCACCATCTTGGTGCCCCTTTCCCGCAGGGCCTGGACGGTGGCCTCGATGCCCGGGTTTATGGGAAGCCTCGCCAGCTCCATCTCCACGTCCCGCACCCGCAGGTCTGGGCGATGCTTGAGCCAAAGCGCGATGTCGCGGCGCATGAACTCCAGATCGTCGATCTCCCCGTCCATGAAGGAGATGACCGACTCCTCGTTGCTGACCCCGAACCGGTCGTGCACCCAGGTCCAGGAGGAAAGGTAGTCGACCAGCACCCCGTCCATGTCGAATGCCACCAGGTCGAACTTCCGCCCGTTACCGCTCATCCGTCAAAGCCAGGAGGGAATGATTATAAGAAAGTTGCTGCCATCCTCCGAACATGATCGTGCTGGTCGGGGTCGCACATGTGATGGACGTTTCAGTGCCGATAGGCTCCCTCATAAAGCATCACTCCCCCGGGTCGGTGGGCGTGGAGCTGGACCCCGGGCGGTACCGGTCATTGCGGGAAGGGTCCTCACGGGGAAAGGTGCCGCTGCCATACCGCTTGCTGGCGGTAATGCAGCGCAGGCTGGCCGACCAGTTCGGCGGTGAGGTGGGAGCGGAGATGCTGGCCGCCGTGGACGCCGCCAAGGCCAGGGGGTCCCAGGTGCTCTTCATCGACATGGATGCCGGTCGCCTCTTCAATTCCCTGTTAAAGCAGATGTCCCTGAAGGAACGGGTTACCATGGTGCTCGCCTCCTTCGGCGGGCTGTTCATGACCCGCAGGCGGGTGGAGAAGGAGCTGCAGGAGTTCCAGGAGAACGAGGAACGGTACATGGAAACCCTTGGCAGGAGCTATCCGACCGTGAAGCGCGTACTCATAGACGAGCGCAACGAGCACATGGCCAGGAACATACTGAGGGCCGAGGGAGAGTACGGAAGCGTGCTGGCGGTAGTGGGCGACGGGCATGTGGAGGGCATTCGTCGGCTACTGTCCCGGGAGGACCTGGTGGTGTACCGTCTCAAGGACCTCCAGGACCTTCACCTGGAACATCCTGTGAACACCGCCGAGGCCTCCTTCTCCTTCACCATAGGGGAATGAGGGAAATCCTTTTTCCCCTGATGACATACCCCATCCGATGAAGGTAGTTCTCCTCTCGTACACCAAAGACGCCGAGCGGCTGTGCGCCGCGGCGGCCCGCTCCTGCTACTCGCCGGACCCGGCGAGCGAGATCCTGGAAGGTGTGGAAGAGGGCAAGGCCGGCGCCTTCATCGACAAGGTGGTGGGCATGGGCCATCATTCCGTGATCGAGCACGCCTCCTACACCTTCTCCCTGGAGGGGGTCTCCCGTTCCCTCACCCACCAGCTGGTGCGCCACCGCATAGCAAGCTTCTCGCAGCAGAGCCAAAGGTACGTGTCCCTGCTCGAGCCGGATTATGTTACCCCCGAGACGATCCGGTCCGACCCGGAGCGGAAGCGGGTGTTCGAGGAGGCCATGGACAAGGCGTGGGAAGCGTACCAGGAGCTGGCCACCGTGGTCCCGGTGGAGGACGCTCGTTACGTTCTGCCGAACGCATGCACCACGAACATCGTGGTCACTATGAACGCCCGGGAGCTTTGGCACTTCTTCACGTTGAGGACGTGCCGCCGGGCGCAGTGGGAGATACGCACCGCCGCCGAGCTGATGCTCAGGGAGGCGAGGAAGGTCTCGCCGACGATATTCAGGGATGCTGGCCCCGCTTGCCTGAGGGGTAAGTGCCCCGAGGGCAAGCTGAGCTGCGGCAAGCCCCGCACGGAGCTAAGATTTATATAACTCCAATACTTTGGCCGCATTTACCTGGGAAGATCGCTATGGGCAACATCAGACCGACTTACATCAAGAGGGTGGCCGTGGAACTGGTCGAGAAGTATCCCCGCGCTTTCAGCGCCGACTTCGAGAACAACAAGGTCCTGGTCCAGAGGCTCACCAATGTCGATTCCATCATGATGAGGAACCGCATAGCCGGTTACATCAGCCGCTACTGGCAGAACAAGGACTTCTGAAACCCCAAGGGCCGTGCCGTTTGGCGCGGTCATCGCGACGTCTTCTTCGATCTTCCATCCCGTTGCGCTTTCTCATATGCGTTCCTGCTCGATCGTAAGGTCTGGCGATGCCCTTTTACGCACTTCCGACCGGCCCGGGCAGTAACAACGCTTTAGTAATTGGAGCATATTGTCCACAAATCAAGCCCGGGTGGGGTAGTTTGGATATCCTAAGAGGCTGCGGACCTCTAGACCCGGATTCGAATTCCGGCCCGGGCGCTCTTATCATTCAATTTCCATGCCGAAGGTCTCCTTGATCTCCAGGTCCCCAGGCGGCAGTATCCGTGATATTTCCTCCTCTGGCACGCCGAACGCCCTGGCGAGGGTCGAGGAGGCCTTGCCCTTCGGCATCTTTCCCTGGGAAACGATCACCACGCGTTCCGATGAAACGCTGTCCCGCGGCGCGCAGACGATCTTGCGCGCCCCCTCTACCTGGACCTCCGCCACCGCCATCTCCAGCGGCAGATGGTGCTCGTAATTGCGCTTCCCCCGTATTATGAACGCCCCCCGGGGAGCGAACTCTCCCGCCTCGGGGCGCTTGGAAACCTGGTCCGGCAGCACCCAGTACGCCGTTCCCTCAGAGGCCCCGGAGTTCCAGGCCTTGGAATGGCACAGGGCGAACTGGCAGACCTCCCTCATCTCCTTGTCGCTGGCTTCCGCCCCTTCCTTGACCACTATGGACGGTGCCCCGTGGAAATCGGCGTGGGCATAGCGTCCCCTGTCCCCCAGGTGCTTCTTCACTACCTGGTCGTTGGACTTGGCGTCCCTCCCCCCCAGTACGAGGCGCCCTCCGGAGGTGAAGAACCACTTGTACGTCTCGAACCAGAGGCGCTTGGTCGGCTGCACGCGGTCCTTGGCCTGCTGTGCATCCTTGAGCCCCTTCGCCTCCCGCTTGGCCATGGCCTTCCTCGTTTCCTCCAAGGCCTCCCTTGCCCCGGCCGCCTTTTCCCTCATCTCCTTGGCCTGCGTGTACAGCCGGTTGGCGTTCTCGTCTATGCTCACCGAGTAGTCTAGCGATACCTGCCCGTCGCCCAGCTTCATGACGAAACCCCTTCTCCGCGGGTCCACCGAAATGACCAGCGGTACCTTGCTCCCGCTTTCCTTGAGGTTCTCCCAGGTACTGTCCACCGACAGTTCCCTCATCCTTTCCAGGGTCTGGGAGACATCGGCGTAGTTAGTGTACATGGCGTCGCCCTGCGCCTGCAGCGTGGACGCCTCTTGCTCCGTGGCCTCGATGCCCTTGAGCTGTTGATCGAGCTGCCTCTGCAACCTCTGCAGCTCCGGGTCGACCTTCACCTCCACATCCTTCCTGTTTGCCAGGAAGGCCGATATGGCCGCGGAGAGCGTGGGCAGGTCCTCGCGCTCGAAGCCCTCGTTCACCATGAGGGGATAGGGCGTGGCATCCACGGCCGCGTCCCCTTGGGACATCAGGCAGGCGAACTCCCTGCCCTCGAGCCCTTTGAAGAGTTCCAGGGTCGCCGAGCGCAGCGAAAAGATCTCCTCGGCGGTCATCCCGGACGCTTTCCTTCCCTTGTCCAGCCCGCTCCTGAGGCACACCTCCTCTCCGTACTGCCCTCCCAGGTTCACCGAGGTGGCCAGGGTTCGCACGAGATCGGACCTGGAGGAGAGAACGGCCTTATCGAACTCCTCCGCGGAGGCGGTGCGCGGGTCGAACCGTGACGGAGGGTATGAGTACTCGGCGCCGATCAGCACGTCCCGGTGCCTCCAACGCTTCTGCTCCAAGGCGTTGATTATCTTCCCGTCCTTCACCACTATCAGGTTTCCTTCCCCGATGAGCTCGAAGACTATCTGGTACGTGCCGTCCCTGCCGGCAAGGTCCATGGTCACTACGCGATCGAACTCCCTCTGCGTCACGGAGACTATGCGGGTGTTGTACAGCACCTTGCGCAGGTGAACGGCGAATCCCGACGGCGTATCGGGGGTCTCCGGCCGATCGGCCACCAGGTGCAGCCATTTCCCGTCCTTGAGCGTCAGCTCCCTCTTGCCCTCCCCCTGCACGTTTATGCGCAGGAGCACGTTTCGGCCGTCCCAATGGAATATCTTGTCCAGGAAACCGCCGACCAGCCCCTGCATCTCCGACGTGATAGCCGCCACGTCGAACGCCGTCATCTCCTTCTTCATCACCACCTCTAGCGTCCCCTCAATCAAAAGGATTTTGCCCAGGACCAGTAGCAAAAGGTTTATGAACGACCACCGGTTTGTCGGTGGAGCAGGCCACTGTGGCTTAGAGGTATAGCGACGCCTTGGTAAGGCGTAGGTCGAGGGTTCAATTCCCTCCAGTGGCTCCATATCTTCTCAACAAATATTCATAACCAATCATTTCCATGGGCACGGTCATGGTGGAGCGGGGCAGCTGGAACTGTAGCATACTCGTCGCGGTCCTGTTGTGCGTTCTTCTGCCGATCTCCTCACTCCCCCTGGGTTCGGAGGGGGCCTCCTACACATCGGAGCCTTTGATCGTGGAGGGGAACGACGGATTCGCCGGGGCGGGCTTCAGCGGAAGCGGCACCGCCGAGGAACCCTACCTCCTCAGCGAGATGAACGTCAACGCGTTCCAGAAACTTAGCGGCATCGTGGTCTCGAACACCACCGCCCACTTCCGCATAGTGGGATGCACGGTGCACGATGCATACTCCCCAGACCGCGACCCTCTCAACATGTCTGCGAGCGGGTCGGGCATCTTACTGATCAATGTCACCAACGCCATCATCGATGATCTCACGGGCGAGTCCAACGTGAGGGGTGTAACGGTCGTGGGGTCCAGGAACGTGACGATCAACGGTTCCCGCTTCATTGACAACATCGAGGCCGGGGTGCATGTCGTGAACTGCCTGGACGGGAGCGTAAAGGTCACCAACAGCACGTTCCGCGTGGGTACCATGGACGACGGGGTGCTACTGGAAGGAAGCAGCTCGGTTCAGGTGACCGACAACGTCATCGAGGGGGGAAGAAACGGCATCGCTGTCCGGGCCAAAGGCCTGGGGCTTGGCGGCCACCTGCTGGCGGGGAACGCCCTCAGCGGCCAATCGGAGAACGGGGTGCTTCTCGGAGGGACCTCCTTGGGAGCGGGCGATCTGGTGCTGAACAACACGGTGTGCGGTGCCGCCGGGACCGGGGTTAACGTTCATTTCGGGACCTCCGGGAAGGTGTACGGGAACAGCATATCTGGATGCTCTTGCGGGGTCAGGGTGGATTGGAGCGACAACGAGGTGATCGGCAACGTGCTGTCGAACAACACCAACGGCGTCGTCTTGGGATCTGGCGCCGACCGCAATCTCATAGACGGGAACCTCGTGCAGGACGGCACCGTCGGCGTGCTGGTGTCCCCCAGCCAAGGCAATCTCGTGCTGAACAACACCATAATGCGCATGGACACGGTCTCAGGGGCAGGCGTCCATCTGGGGACCGGGGAGGTGAGGGACGCGCGGATCGAAGGGAACGGCGTGTCCTTCTGCACCGTGGGTATCAGGGCCTCCTCGTTCTCACCGGACATATCCGGTCTGAGGGTGTGGAACAACACGGTCATCGGTTCCCTAAGGAACGGGACGTACCTGCTCAACACCATAGGTTCCTCACTGCTCGGCAACAGCTTCCTGTCCGGAGGGGGCAGCGGCGTGTACCTGGGGCCCGGGTGCCGGGACATTGTCCTGAAAGGCAACGAAGCGTCCTTCAACGGCGGGGCCGGCCTCTACGTTCGTGATGCGGACGAATGCGCCATCTCCGAAAACATGTTCATCAGCAACGCCCTGGAAGGCGTGTACCTTGAGAGCGGGTCTGGGAACGCGATGCACGGCAACGCACTGCTGTTCAACAGGGATTCGGGAAGGCAGTATTCCGAGCTGCGCCCGCAGGCCTTCTGCGGCGAGGGGGGGAACAACTGGTCCTCGGGCACCGGCAACCTGTGGGCAGACTGGCTGTCCCCCGATGACAACGACGACGGCATCGTGGACCTTCCGTACGAGCTGGCCGGGGGATACCAGGACCCGTTCCCGCTTACCAGCATCCCCGGGCTGGATATACCGGTGGACATCACCCCACCTGAGGTGATCGGGCACTCCCCGCAGGGTCGCGACGCCGAGCAGGGCGAGGCCATATCGGTCACCTTCTCCGAGGACATGAACGCCAGTTCGGTGATCGTGATGGTTGAGAATTCCACGAGGAGCGGCATCTGGGACGATCGCACGTTCATCCTCGACCTGGAACTGGAGTTCGAGACGGACTACCAGGTCGTGGTCACAGGTGAGGACCTCTCCGGCAACGCTCTCGAACAGTTCGGCTGGACCTTCCGCACCGAGGACAGGAACGCCGGGGTCGCCGGCAGGGTAATCAACGAGAACGGCCAGCCGCTGTCCGGGGTCCTGGTCACCGTCGGCGAGCAGGAGGCCCTGACCAATGTCAACGGCAGCTTCATCATGACACTGTCACCGGGGGACCACGCGCTCAACATGAGCAAGGCCGGCTACCTGGACAGGATGGTGATGGTGCACGTGGAGCCCGGCGGGGACATGGTCCTGGAGGACTCGGTGATGGAGACGGTGGCGGAAGGGAACGGGCTTTACACAGACGATGTCGTCTACGCGGCCCTGGCCCTGCTGGCGGTGACGGCCGTCGCGGCCGTCGCGCTGTTGCTCAAGCGCCGCAGGTAGGTCATGCCATACGGTAATAAACGAACCCGGACCACATCTTCGGCCAGAAGTAGGTGGACTTCTTGGGCATGCGGCGGTCCAGCCTGGCCAGTTCCCATATCTTGTCCACCGAGGGCGGCCTAAGCATCACCACCAGCCGGTATCCCCCGGCCAACGCCCGCTCCGTGTCATGCTCGTAGACGACGACGGGGTCATCCTTCCATGCCTTCCCCTTCAGCACCCATTCCTGGCACACGTAGGAGTCCAGCTCCCACATGGGGTCCGCCGGCAGGTCCTTGGGGGAGGCCGCGAACGCCTTGCCGTCTATGACCAGACCGAGGTCCGAGGCCGGCCGCCCCTCCAATACCGAGGCCAGGTCATCGGGGCCGGGCACCTCCTGCAGGTCGAACCTCTCCCTCATGACCGCAAGGAATTCCTCGACCGGTAACTGCAGCTCCTTCACCAGGCGATGCGTGGGGAACACCAGCAGCCCGGGGTCGTTGGACGGCACCAGTGTGGCGAGCACGAACTGCTTGTCAAGCGATCCAGGGTTCTCCTGGGCGTAACGGGAGGCGGTCTCGAAGCGGTGATGCCCGTCCGCTATGAGCACCGTCCTTTCCCTGAGCTCCCCGGATATGGCGGCAACGGTATCGGGATCGCACACGCGGAACAGGCAGTGCCGCACCCCCTGGGGGTCGGTGAACTCCATGACCTTGGTCTCCACATCCTCTATCTTGTCCAAGACCTCCGCGGACAGCCTCTCGAATATGCCGAATATCGACTCGCAATGCGTTCCCGTGCCGCGCAGCAGGTTCAAGCGGTCCTCCTTGACCTTGGGGAAGGTCTCTTCGTGAGGCACGACCCCTTCCGCGTATCCCTTGGCGGCCATTATCCCTATTATGCCGGTCCTCTGCCAGCAATGCTCCCCCTCGCAGAACGTCTGCTTGTAGGTGTAGAAAGCGTCCCGCCGGTCCTGGGACAGGGCCCCCTGCTCCACCCAGGAGCGCAAGGCCTGCCCCGTAAGCGTGTAATCCCCATCCACCCCTCCCAAGGTTATGTTCGTCACGTTAAAAGGGTTCTCCTTCAACCTGGCGAGTTCCTCCGCGGAGATGACGTCGTAGGGCGGGGACACGCGATCGAGCATTCTCTCGCCGTTCCCGAGGCGGGGTATGTAGGGGCGGAAGGGACGGAAATCGACCATGACCGGGCAACGCACTATCCGATAATATCTTTTACAATCATTTCAACCGGACCAGCTCGTATTCCTTTTTTCCGAGCCCTATGCGCTGGGCATGGTCCATTCCGGTCATCCAGTCCGTGTTCGGATGCACCGCCCTGAACTTGTCTCCCCGCATCCCACTGACGTCCAGCACGCTTCCTTTGGCCACGGAGGCCTCGTTCACCAGCGAGGCGCAGGCCATGTCCAATGCCACCGGGTCCTTGGAGGCGGCCATGCCCACGTCCGGCACGATAGGAACGTCATTGAAGGGCCAGCAATCGCAGTTCGGCGACACGTCCACGATCAGCGACACGTGCAGCGACGGCTTGCCGTGCACCACGGCGTAGGCGTACTCGGCGATCTTCCTGTTGACTATCTCCGAGGAACCCTCCCACTCCACCTCCGGCGCCCCGTAAGGACACACGGCCACGCACTGCCCGCATCCCACGCATTTGGCATGGTCGATGAGGGCCTTCTTTCTCTCGGTAAGGGTTATCGCCCGCTCGGGGCAGTTCTTCACGCACATCCCGCAACCGACGCACTTCCTCGCGTTCACCTCGGGCTGGGAGGAAGCGTGCATCTCCATCTTCCCGCAGCGGCTGCCGCTCCCCATGCCCAGGTTCTTCAATGCCCCGCCGAAACCCGTGAGGTCGTGGCCCTTGAAGTGGCTCAGGGAGATGATCACGTCCGCGTCGGCTATGGCGCTTCCTATCTTGGCCGTTCGGCACAGCTCCTTCTCGATAAGCACCTCGCGCTGCTCGTTCCCCCGCAGCCCGTCGGCGATTATCACATCGCAGCCCACGGCTATGCGGTTGAAACCGTTCTCCATGGCCGAGTTGAGATGGTCTACGGCATTGGAACGCTTTCCCAGATAAAGGGTGTTGCAGTCGGTCAGGAAGGGCTTGCCCCCCTTCTGCACGATCATACGGACAAGCACGGCGGCGAAGTTCGGCCGCAGGTACGCCATGTTCCCCGGCTCGCCCATGTGCAATTTTATGGCCACCAGCTTGCCGTCCAGGTCCATGCGTTCCAATCCCGCCCTGCGCAGCAGCCTTTCCATCTTCTGAAGCAGGTTGCTGCCCTGACAGGTGTGCATGTCGGTGAAGTATACCTTGGGAGGAGCCATGCCGTAAAAAACGACATTCGGTTAATTAATGGTGCCCCTCATCTTGGCTCGCCCGTGGCCCGGGCGGTGACCTCTATCCAATCCACGCGTTCCATTCCCTCTCGGTCCTTAAGGAGGACCTCCCGGAGGTCCGTTCTAAGTACCACATCCCTGGCCCCCGAGTGCTCCGCCCTTCGCTGCACGTGCAGACCGGCGAGTTCCCGGGCCTGGGCGATGGCCTCGTCCACACTATGGTACTCCCGGGTGTCCCCGAAGGGGGTGACGAACTGGAAGTAGCCGTCGCTCATGGGCTGCACCCTGAGGGTCATGGTCTCCGAGATCCGGGAGCACACCGCGCCCATCGCGTTGCCGACCTGGGACCCCTCGGGCACGACCACCTCCGTCCCCAGCATGTCACGCAACGATGACATCAGGACCTTGGCCGGCCCCCCCAATCCCACCAGGGGTCGGTCCAAGCGCAGTCCCAGCCGCAAGGGGCCGGCGGAACGGTCCCTCACCAGCATTCGGACCAAACCGTCCACCGCGCTGTCGGCGGGAAGGTCCCCCGCCTCGTCAGTTATCAACTTGCGGGCTATCTCCTCGGCCAGGCGACCTACCAAACGGTGCATTACGCGCCCGCAGCATGATTCCAGGGTCATTACGGTGCCCTCCAGGAAATGCTCCGCCCCTGCCCTCGAGGACTGCAGGTCCCCCACACTGTGCAGCCCCTCCAGGTTGAAGATGTCCGTGGGCGTGAGCCCGGTCCTCAGCAGATGCCCGCTGCGCACCAGGTCGGCGACGGTGCGCTTCACCAGGTACATGTCCGGGAGGGCCTCTCTCACCTCCTCACTGTCGCAGAGCCCAAGCTCCTCCACCTTGCGATAGACCCTTGCCGGTCCTTCCGCGAGGCCTCTGGGGCCCCGGGAGGCGATCAGGAAATCCGTTCTCCTCCTGTCCATGATCCGTCGGGGAAGGTCCTTCGCCATCTGCCCGGCCAGGGCCAGCGGCATCACCCTGCTGGGACCTATGCGCATCCCGCCCTGCATGTCCGAGATGATCTCGGAGTCCCCTCCCAGGGCAACGGTGGTGGTCTCTATTGACCGGACCCGGGTGCGCTGGCCAGCCACCACGGCCCCCTCGCGGCTCAGGCGCGGGAACCCCTGATCGAAGCAGGCCATGTCGGTAGACGTGCCCCCCATGTCCACCACCAGGCAGTTATCCAGGCCGGCCAGCCTGGTGCCGCCCAGAAGGGAGGCCGCCGGTCCTGATAGCAATGTCACCGCCGGCCTTACCCGGGCCTCGCCCGCCGGCATCAGGCTCCCGTCCCCCCGGAGGACGAACAGCCTGCCGCCGATGCGCAACTCACGCATTGACTCATCCGCGCTGTCCAGAAGTTCGTCCATGATCGGCAGCAGGCGGGCGTTGAGCACCGCCGCGGCGCTGCGCTCCTCCACACCCATGTCCCCGCCGAGCTCGTTGGCGGCCACCACGGGCATGCCTGTCATCTCATGCACGACCTGACGGGCCATCTCCTCATGCTCCGGCCGGGACGCGCTGAAAACGGAGGAGACCGCGAAGGCGCCGACCTCTCCAGCCATTGATGACACGGCCTCTCGCAACGCCGGCACGTCCAGGGCGGCCAGCTCCTGGCCCTTGCTGTCATGGCCCCCCCTCACGAAGGCCCAGCGCTCGGCCCCCAAGGACCCTGCCCGTTCGGTGTCCCACCCTATGCCTATCAGTCCCACGCCGCATCCCCGCGACTCCAGAATCGAATCCGTAGCCAGGGTCGTGCACATGCTCACCAGTACCACGTTCCCCGGATCGAAACGATGTTCCCGGAGCAGGTCCCCCACGGAACCCACGATGCCCCCGGCCAGGTCGTGATGGGTGGTGCTTGCCTTGTTCCAAGCCATAAGCCTTCTGTCCCGCAGGTCCACGATGACCGCGTCCGTGAAGGTGCTTCCCACGTCTATTCCCAGCCCCAGTTCCATGGTCCTCCGGAAGTTATTGGCGCTTCCCCATCTTATCGATATCGTCCGCTACGATTTTATAAATCCTGCTACCACTCTGTTCGGTCCAGCAGGTGTTCCGATGAGCGGGGGGCAGTTTCAAGACAATGCGGTCAGGGCGTTCCCGGAAAGGCTCGGCACGATCATGGCCGAGCTGCGAGAACAGTTCATGGAGAGGGAGGAGGAGATCGGCGGCGCCCTGCTGGCCATGCTCGCCGGCGAGCACGTGCTGTTCATCGGCCCGCCCGGCACTGCCAAGAGCCAGATGGCCAAGGCAATGTGCGAGAGGCTGCGCGGCGCGTACTTCTATTACTACCTGCTCACCCGTTTCACATCGCCCGAGGAGGTGTTCGGTCCGCTTTCCCTCAGCTCCCTGCAGAGGGACGAGTTCCGAAGGCGCACCGAGGGTTACCTCCCGCAGGCCAACATAGCGTTCCTGGACGAGATATTCAAGGCCAACTCGTCGATACTGAACAGCCTGCTCACCATACTGAACGAGAGGCGGTTCCACAACGGCAGCGAGGTGGTGAAGGTTCCCATACTCTCCGTCTACGGCGCCTCCAACGAGCTTCCCAACGAGGAGGAGGGTCTTGCGGCGCTATACGACCGCTTCCTGTATCGGTTCTTCATTGCCAACGTCCAGGACGAGGGCAACTTCCTGAAGGTGCTAACGGACACCGGCGGAACGGTCTCCGGGACGACCATGGAGGTCGAAGACGTGGACCGGATAAAGGAGGGGGCCCGGTCAGTGACGGTGGACGAGGAGGTGCTGCAGGCCTATCTGAGCTTGAGGAAGCACTTCCGCTCCCAGAACGTCTACGTGTCCGACCGCCGCTGGAACAAGACCCTGACGGTACTTCGGACCGCGGCCGCGGCCATGGGCCGTAGCAAGGTCGATCCGACGTTCCTGCCGCTTCTGCAGCACATGCTGTGGGACCGGCCCGAGCAGAAGGAAGGGCTGAGGGACATGTTGATCGACCTGGCCAGCAGCGGGGGGGTGGACCTTCGTCGTTTGCAGGCGAGCAGCGAGGAGCTGCTCTCTCTGCTGGCCAAGGCCAAGCAGAGTTCCGTCTCCGACGCGCAGTTCCCGAGGCCAGTTTGCTGCTACGACTGCGGTTCCACATTCATGAGCGCCAAGGAACTTTGCCGGCACGGGGAGTCTTTCCCCAACCATGTGTACATGGACCCCTACGCCAAGGACGCCAAGGGCCTCAATCCCTCCTACCGCAAGTTCGAGCTGCCCGAGCTGATGCACGTGCTGGAGAACGTCAGGGGCTGGAAGGTGACATGCCTCAGGGGAGGGGCCGAACATCGCCTTTACGAAAGGGAGCTGCAGGAACTGCGCGCGGCCTATCAGAGGGTGAGAGAGACGCATGAGCTGGAGAGGGGGGAGCTTCGCGATCGTCTTGACCAGAACATCTGGCTCAGCCAGAGGGACCGCCGGGACATACTGGCCAGGCAGGACCATCGTCTGGAATCGATGTCCGACATAGAGCGTTCCCTCAAGGAAGTGGAAGCGGAGCTCAAGGGGTGATGCCATGCTCCCTTCCCGTCAGGCACGTGATCTGATGGAGAGGCCAGAGGTGCGCGCGCTCCTCGCGGTACCCGGAACGGTCCCCTTTAGGGAGAGGGAAATGGTCGCCACGCTCATGGCCGCCGACCTGCTTGGCGAGGGAATGTCGGTGGACCCGGTCGACCTGGCATCCATGGTCACGCGCTCCCTTTTTGAAAGCAGGGCCTGGAGGGACGCCAGGGACCTGGCCGAAGGCCGGCCTGATATGGTGCCGGAAATTCTCACCATCTCCCTCCCTCCCGTCCTGGAGGCCTTGGAGAAGGGCCTGGCCGGTCTTGACTGGAGCGAATTGCCCGAAGGGGAAAGAAGGCTTGCCGAGGGCCTCCTGGAGGCGCTGCTGGACCCCGAGGGGCGCGATGGGGGGCAGATCGATCTGGATGAGCGGCAGAGGGCGGCGCTTATGCTGGTCCTCAGGATGATGGTCAGGTCCCTGGACCGCAGCCTGGCGCCGCTCGTCGACGGGCTGCAGAGGGACGCCGAGGTCCTGGTCCGCCTCGAGGCCATGCTTCCCGGGCTGGGATGGGACATGCACCGGGTGGCGCCGCACAGGGGCAAGCTGGGGGACCTGGAGAGGTACGCCGCGTTCCTTCGCAAGCACAAGGACATCGACCGCCTGAAGGACATGCTGGGAAGGGTGGAGGGCGAGAGGAGGGCGCTCTCCGATGCCCAGTCCATGACCGAGACGCATTCTTTGGTGTTCTCGGGGGACGTGCAGCGAATGCTGCCCCAGGAGCTGGTCAACCTGGCCGACGAACGTCTGAAGCTGCTATTCTATGCCAGGATGTGCGAGCGGAGGCTTCTCACGTATCAGCTGCGGGGGAGGGAGCTCCGGGGCGGGGAGAGGGGAAAGCCCGGTCCGGTGGTGGCCCTGCTCGATTCGTCCGGTTCCATGAGCGGGGAGCCGGAGCTGGTAGCGAAGGCGCTGCTCCTGGCCCTCTCCAGGCGATTGTCGGAGGAGCGCCGCCCTTTGCGCGCCCTGATGTTTTCGGTGGACGTTCGCTCCTATGACCTTTGGGGGCCCTCAGGCGCTTCTCAGTTCCTGGACTTCCTATGCCAAACGTTCGGCGGGGGGACCGATTTCGATGCCGCCCTGCGTCAGGGGATAAAGAGCCTGAGCGAGCCGGAATGGAAGGGGGCGGACATACTCTTCATCACGGACGGGCTCGCCCGCATAAGGGACAGGGGCTGCCTTCACGACTGGAACTGCCTGAAGGAAAGGCAGGGCTGCCGCATATTCACAGTGCTGGTCGGGGGAACGGAGCCCGGGGGTCTGCATAGGATATCCGACCGGGTGTTCCTTATGGACCGCCGCGGGGAATGGTCCTCCGGGTCGCTGCTGCAGGAGTTCACCCCTCAGCCGCGCTCCGCCGGTTCCTGCTGGGTGACGCAGTGTATGCCCCCGTACCCGTAGACCAGCTCCCTGGCCTCTATGGGCACTATCTCTCTCCCCGGGAAATGGGAGGCCATGATGTCCATGGCGACCTTGTCCATGGGATCCTCGAACACAGGCAGCAGCACCACCTTGTTGCCGATGTAGAAGTTAGCGTAGCTGGCCGGCAGGTTCCTACTCTCTTCCTCCAGGAAAAGGGGTTCGGGCATGGGGAGGCGCTGCAGCTCGAGCCCGAAGCGGTCCTTGGCCTTCTCGAGCAATGACCAGTTATTCTCCAGCACCGGAGCGTTCTCTCCCCTCTCGGAAAAAGCGCAGAGCACCGCGGACTCGGACGAGAAGCGCGCGAAATCGTCTATGTGGCCGTCTGTGTCGTCGCCCTCTATGCCCGACGCGAGCCATATCACATCCGGAGCGGCTATGTAGCTTCGAAGGTACCCTTCTATCTGCTGGCGGTCCAGTTGCGGGTTCCGGTTCCTGTTCAGCAGGCACTGTTCGGTCGTCAAGACCAAACCGTTCCCGTTCACATCGATCGACCCTCCTTCCAAAACAATGCCCGGTTTGAAATAGGGAACGCCCGAGCTTTCCACGACATGCTGTCCCGCGATGTCGTCATAAAGCAGATCGTCGTACTTCGCCCCCCAGGCGTTGAAGTCCCATTTCACCGCGGCCTTCCTTCCCGTCCCGTCATGCAGGAGGAAGGTAGGGCCGTAGTCCCTGATCCACACGTCCGCGCTCCTTATGCGCAGGAAACGGACCCGGGACATGTCCGCACCGGCCACGGCCACCCTGGCATAGGCCCTTTCCTCAAGGGCCTGGTCGTCAACAAGTATCTTGACCAGCTCCCCCGAGCTCAGGGCGGCGGCCATTTGAGCGAAGGTGCCTTCCACCTCCTCTATGACCTCATCCGGAAATGTCAGGGGGTTCTTGGGCCAGGAAAGCCAAGTGGCGTCGTGCTTCGCCCACTCGGCCGGCATGCGGTATCCCTTGGAGAGCGGGGTACCCTCCAGCAAGGACATTCTCACTTCCCCCCGGTCATCCGCACCAGCATCCCGTAGCATTCCGGACGGCGATTGTGAAAGAACCTCCACCCCTCCCTGACCCTTCTCCCGTGGTCCATGTCCACCTCCGCCAGGAGCACCTCCTCGTCCTTACCCGCCCTGGCCAGGGTCTTTCCGAAGGCATCGCATACGAAGGAGCCGCCGAAGAACTCGCTCTCCCCTTCCACGCCGACCCTGTTCACGGCGCAAACCGGGACCGCGTTGGCTATGGCGTGCCCGCGCATGACACCCTCCCACGCTTCCTGCCAATCCCCCTCCGCCTGACCTATGCCGCGAACGGTGCCTATGGCCGTCGGATAGAATATGATCTCCGCGCCGAGCAGCGCCGAGCAGCGCGCGGCCTCCGGAAACCACTGGTCGTAGCATATCAAGGCCGATATTCTCCCTCGCGAGGTCTGGAACGCCCGGAAACCCGTGTCGCCCGGCGTGAAATAATGCTGCTCGTAGAAGCACTCGTCGTGCGGGATGTGCGTCTTGCGGTACTTGCCCAGCATGCTCCCGTCGCCCTCGAAGACCGGCGTGGTGTTGAAAAGGCCGTCCTCCGCCGCCTCGTACAGTGAACCGCCGATCACCACCGACCCGGTCCTTCTCGCCAGGTCGGACAGCGTTTCGCTGACCAGTCCAGGAATGGTGCTTAGGAATCCCCCGCGCTCCCTCTTGCCCTCCGGGTCCTCCTCCCTCGGGAAGTAGGGGGTTGTGAAGAGCTCGGGCAGGCAGATGATGTCCGCCCCCCGCGAGGCGGCCTCCTCGGACATGCGCACTGCCTTGTTCAGGTTGTCCGATACCTCGGGCGCCATGGCCATCTGCACCAGGCCTACTCTCAGGGTGCGTTCTCCAGGCATGTTCTGCCGATTGGGGCCGCTGGGATATAACCGTTCCCATCAAAGGGGGCGCAGGCGGTGTATGCGCTCCAGGGACCACGCCGCTCCCTTTCGAAGGTACTCGCTCTCGTCACGGAGCACTGCCTCCAGCAAGGAGACGGAGGAGGGCGAGGTGACCCTCATCTTGTCGGCCATCCTTCCCAGGGCCCAGGCGGCGATACATCTGACCTCCCGGTCATCATCGGTCAGCAGGATGTTCAATGCCTCGATGGAGATCGCGTCCCCTATATGCATGCCGGCGAGCTCCCCCAGGGCCCAGGCGGCGTTGGACCGGACGCCCGCATCCCGGTCCGTTGTGAGCATCAGGAGGCTGTCCACAGAGCGAGGGTCCCCCAGCTTGAACAGGGCCAGCTTTCCCAGGCACCAGGAGGCGTCCCTGCGTACCTGTAGGTCCTCGGAGGAGGTCAGGGGCAATATCGCCAATAACAGCTTGCGGTCCGCCCAGCCCGCTTCCAGGAACTCCTTGGTATCCTCCAGTGCGGCCCGGCAATCAAAGACGTCCGGGGACCTCAGTCCCACGACCATGCTCTCCAGGTCCATGCTGCGCGGGGTCGATCTATCGGCGGCAACGCCGTCCCTGAAAAGGTCGGGCCGGTAGAAAACACAGATGAGGTGGTCCCCCTGGTCACCGCATTCACCGTATCTTTCCTTCATTCCAATGGCGTCAAAGCGGTAGCGACGGGCCTTGCAATTGGCGCATCTGCCGTCACGCGTAAGCCAAATGCAGCGCGGTCCAATCCCCTCTTTCCCTTCCATGATGGTCGCCGTTAATGATCGTTCGCGTATATACGAATAATCTTCGGGCCGCGTATATTCCTACAATGTCCCAACAGCTCGTCACCCAGGCCAGGTGATGTTCTATGGAGTTCGTGATCGGTGATGCACAAAGGCCATTGCGAGGATGCTTTTGACCAAGGACCAAAGGTCCGCCGTCCAAAAACGGCGGTGATGGGCCCAGCCGGATTCGAACCGGCGACCTACTCCGTGTAAGGGAGTCGTCATGACCGCTAGACCATGGGCCCTTCGGGAACGGTCATGGTTCAGGGATTATAAAAAGGAAAAGGAAAAGGGTTTGTTCGGGTCCGACCTAGTCAAATCCCATCATCGGGCCGCCCGACCAGAGTTCCCAATAACCGGAGTTCCCGTCATTGGACAGGAGTATGTACATCTCCTCATACCCTATCAGGGAACCCATCAGCTTCACGGCGGTCTCGTCCTGGTCAAGGGTCGGTACGTCGATGATCATCGGGGGCCTGTACTCATTTCCAGGCAGGTAGATGGTGACCATCCAGTCCATCTCCGGGTACACCGGGGTCATGTCCAGGAGGTCCTGCTCCACGCCGTCCACCATCACGCCGTTTATGAACCATCCCTCATAGGAGGTGGCCCAATCGGTCATGTAGCGGAACCCGACCATTATCTCCATGCCGTCGTAGGCCGACAGGTCGAAGCTGAGGTCCTGGTAGTCCCCCCAGGAACCAGGCCAGGAGGTCAGACCGGGTAGGTTCTCCGCTATGCTGGGCATGACCTCTGGGTCATGTTCCTCGGTGAACCATTCACCGGTGTCGTTCAGGGAGGTCCAGGTCTCGCCTCCATCGGTGGAGACCTGCACGAACCCGAAGTCCCAGTAGTCCTCGATGTCCCAGAATGTGGAGATGTTCAGCCAGTGCAGGTACTCGCCCTCCTCTCCGGCAGGCTGGGTCAGGTCGACCTCCATGGTCAGGAGATAGTCCTTCTCGTCGCCAGTCCCGGAACACCATTCCCAGTACTCCTCGTCGAACATCCATCCCTCTTCGCTGAGATCGCTGCCGTCGAAGTAGAGCTTGCTCATGATCTCACCCATTGCCGGGCCCATATCATCAACGTAGATGTAATCGGTCCCATAGGCGTCCATGGTGTAGATCCCGGTGTTGTGATCCTCCTTGGTGATGGTGGACCATTCCCAGCTGTCTAATCCGAAAGATGGGCCGCTCAGTTCGATATAATGCAGGCCGTTCTCTAGATCATCTATCCCTATGCTCTTGTAGGTGTAGGCACCGTTGGGCATAAGCGAGGACTCCAGTTCCATGGCTAGATTGGCCAGACGCCAGTCCCTGAACACCTTGCTGAAGCTCATGCGGTTGTAGCCCATGCCCAGAAGGGAGTCGTCAATGCTCTCTATGCCCTGCAGCTGGCTGTTGAATATGGCCTGAAGCATTTCCGTTCCGCCGTAGTTGTCGTACAGGAACAGGTGGAACATCAGGACGCACCCATAGTCGGCCAGGATGTTCTCGTCACCCTGGTCCCCCCATATGGTCAGGGAGTTGTCCGGGGTGACCATGAACCAGGCCATGTGGCTGGTGGACAGCGGATATCCGCACACGTACTCGGCCATCATGGACAGCCCCTCGTTTATCCAGGTCTCCTCGGCCTCGTCCATCTCATAGTGCAGGAGGTGCTGGTACTCGTGGGCCACGGTCGACTCGTAAACGTAGGAGTAGTGGCCGGACCCGGGCACGTCGGACTGCTCGCCGGTCCTGTTGCTCCAGTCCCAGCAGTCTATGTGCATGACGTTGCGGTCATACATCCAGCGAATGGTGCTCCAGTAGTAGCCGGCCACGTATCCGCCCTCCCAGTCGGGGTCATAGAAGCTTTCGTCCTTGATGTTGAAGATCATTATCATCAGCTTGCCGGTGTCGTTCGTCTCGAACAGGCCCGGATCTTCGGTGATGTTGTCCTTGGTCAGCGTGTCATTCTCAAGCACGTACTGCCAGTTGGGCACGTACGGGTCGGAGCCGTTCAAGGCCGGGGCCTCCATGAAGGTATCTGTCATGGTCGGGTATATGTTGTTATCATACTCGTCCATGATATACTGGACCATGTCATCGGTGATGTTCACACGGTCGTTCCTGGGGTCCTCGGTGGTGTTGAACTCAAGGTCGGTGGCCACCCACACCTCGCAGTGATTGCCCTCTCCCCGCTTCATCATCTCCTCGAAGTAGAAGGCGTCAACGAAATCTCCCCGGAGGTCGCTCCAAAGAAGGCCAGATGCCAGGAAGTCTCTGGTGGTGTTCAATGGGTCGTTGTCGACCAGCGGCGACATCATGCTAAGGTCGATGAACTCCGTGGAGAGCTCCTCGACGCCGCGGTTCCTCATACTCTCATCCGCGTAAATAGGGATCTGGTCCGCAAATGGTAGTTCGCTCGGGGCCGATGATTCACCGGCCTGTGGGACCATGATCAACAAGGCCCCGGATATCATGGTGAACACTATTACCATAGCGACCATCTTTCTTAGACTATTCATCATCAATTGTCTCCTCCTGCCCCCCCGTTTGGTCCTTACGTCCCGTAGGGTGAATTAGAGCGAATATTTCTTTGTGGGTTATATAATGTTTTGATAGGTCAGCATCATTAATCGTAGAATCATATAAATACGCCCGAACGCGGGACGATCGGCGGGCGCGGCGATCGCCCCCTCCATCGGCCTCTCCCGAAAAGGATTTAGACGGCCTCCTTCATTGGAGAACGCGTTCAACGGTGGTTCTCAGTTGGCAAAAAAAGATCGCAACGGTTCTTGGTTCGAAGAGGCCATGAGCCTGCCGGAAACAGGTCCAGCGCTTCGTAGGTATTTCGTCAACACCATGTTCGACAGCACGTTCGCCGTGCTGGGCATTATCATCGGCTCGGCCCTCACCGCTGACGCGGACAGGAGCCTGGTCATCTCCACGATAATCACAAGCTGCGTCGCCCTGGCCATATCCACCGGCAGCAGCGTGTACGAGGCGGAAACGCTGGAGCAGTCCAGGCGCATGGGCGAGATCGGAAGGGCCATGCTGCGCCCGGTGGAGGAGACGAACCTGGGCAAGGCATCCAAGGCCAGCGCGGCCATCATCGCCATTTCGAACTCCGTCGCCCCCCTGGTGAGCGGGGCGATAATCGTGTCTCCCTTCCTCCTTCTGGGCGAGGGGACCATGATCGTGGCGGCCGAGGTGGCCATTGTCCTGGCGATAGTGCTGCTGTTCTGCACCGGTTTCACAATGGGCATGTTGAGCGAGAAGAACCCCTGGTGGAAGGGGATACGGATGTCCCTGGTAGGCATGGCCGCCTTCGTGGTATGCTATCTGATAGCCGGGGCAGTGTGATCTAGGGCCTTCTCAGAAGCACCTCGTACAAAACGCGCGTGTATTGATCGGCCGGGTCCTCGAACTCCTTGATATGGACGATATCGTACCCCTTGGACAATCTGCGCACCTTCTCCTCGGGGAAGAAGTGCACGACGAAGCCCGCGGGGCTTTGCCACATGTCCTCGCCCCTATGCACTCCCTTCCTGTAATGCGGGTCGTGGTCGTTACGCACCGAGAAAAGGTTGACGCCGCCGCCCCTCAGCACCCTCCGGCACTCGTCCAGGATGAACCGGACCTCCGCCTCCTTCAGCTCCATGGTGAAGAACATGTGCGAGTAAACCGCGTCAACCGAGGCGTCTGGAAGCGGTATCCCGGTCCGAATGTCCCTGACCAGGCAACGGACCACGGGCGACAGGCAAAGTCCGGCGACCCTTTCCCTCATCTGGCGCACGCCCGTTTCTGAGTAGTCCATAGCGGTCACGTTCAGGCCTTCGCTGGCGAAGAGGCAGGAATCCCTTCCCTGCCCGCATCCCAGCTCCAGCACGTCCCTGGCACCCATGTTCCTGAATATGTCCAACGCTTTGTTTCCGAACTCGCTGGCTCCCTCTCCGAAGTAATTGCCAGCGACGCCGAACACCCGGTCCCAATGGGCTCTCTGGTCCGACCCTCTATCTCCCGTCATCTCCTTACCCGACATCGGATCCGCGTGGCGATAGAAAAAGCTAGGGAAGCGTGTCAGGGGCGCCCGCCGGTGTCAGCAGATACGCGGCACCGGGTCTCCCACCGGCGGCTCCAGTATCCTGCGCCCGCCCACCTCGGTCCTCATCATGACATGCTTCACGTCCTTGCTGGCCCTCCCGATGATGGCCGCGTTACGCCCGCGCTCGTCGCCCCTCATGACCTTCAGGACCTCCTCTGCCATCTCCGGCACGCAGGCTATGATGACCTTGCCCTCGTTCCCGATGGTCAGAGGATCAAGTCCCAGCATCTCGCTGGCATTGCGCACGGCCTCCGCGATCGGGATGTCCCTTTCCACGAGCTCCATGCCCACCTTGGACTTGGAGCTCCACTCGTTTATGGCGTTGGCGAAGCCGCCTCGGGTGGCGTCCTTCATGGAGGTTATGCCGCCCACCTCCAGAAGCTTCTCTATCATATGGTTGAGGGGCGCGCAATCGCTCTGCACCTGGCTCTCGAATCCGTATCCCTCGCGGAAGGACAGCAGCGCTATGCCATGGTCTCCCAGCGTTCCAGACACGAGTATCACGTCTCCCTCCCTGACGTTATCGTCCGTCAGCCATCTGGAGTCGACCTTTCGGTAGGACGATGACACCTGAAGATTGCGGTCCATGGCAGGGTGGCGCTTACCGACGGCGGCGGCCGATATGACCATTTTGTCTATGGCCCCCTTCTCCATGACCTTGGTGTCGCCGGTGACCACGGGAACGCCGGCGATCTCCGAATATCTGCCGATGCTCCGGTTCACCCTTTCCAGCACCTCGATATCCAACCCCTCCTCCAGGATCATGGACATGGAGAGCGCCAAGGGCTTTCCCCCCATTACCGCGATGTCGTTGACCGTACCGCTGACGGCCAGGGAGCCGATGTCCCCGCCCGGGTAGAAGATGGGCTTCACTGTATGCCCGTCCGTGGTGAAGATGATGTCATCGACGATGGCAGCGTCGTCCATGGAGTCCAGGGGAACCTCTGTCCTTATCTTCGGTAGGAAAGGCACTATGGATTTGGCAATGAGCTCTTGCATCATCTCCCCGCCAGCCCCATGACCCATGGTGACCCGTTTCATGAGGTGCCGAAACAGGAGGCAGATTATTAAGGTTACCTAAAACCAATTGCAGATGCGGTGAGGCGAACATGAAGGCGGACCTTTGGGAACCCCCTGCGGGAAAGGGGGCAAGAGCACTGTGCCTGGGCGGCGGGACCATATGCGAGGCGGTCATCGACCCCCTTCTGGACCTTGGTTGCAGGGTGGTAGTCGTGGACCGCGACCGGAATTGCAAGGTCGCCCATCGCTGCCGCGAGGCCGGTATCGAGGACCGCCTCTGGTCCCATGCCGAACCATCCCTGGTCCTGGGGGACGCCATCTGGACCGCGGCGCGGCTAATGGAGCGTATGGAGGTGGATCTGCTGGTCCCCGGCGTTCCCGGCCACGCCCTCGCCAGGTTGGCCATGGTATGGGCCGATGGAAGGCTCTCTCCCCGGGGGTCCGCAGCGATACTCGGGTCTCTGAACGAAGCGCTATCGGGAAACGGCACGGCGACCATGGACCCGGACAATGGCACCACGATCTCCACGTTGAACGACGGAACGGCCCCCTGTCCTCTGGAATGCCCGCAGGAGGGAGCATGCCCTCTCACCGGAAGGCCGAGGGAGCTTGATATGGACAAGGTTCTGGAACGGTTGATCGGAGAGATGTCGTTCAAGGGTTCGGTCGTCAAGCCCCTGCGCGTCGCCCATTACGGGGTGGTGACCGCGGAACAGATGCGCGATCTTAAGTTCATGCTTGACGAGCTGGAGAAAGGGGATGCCGTGGCCATCGCCACCAGCTGTTCCTGTCACGCCGTTATGAACATCTTCAAGGTGTGCTGAGAGCAAGGGATGGAGGGTTCGGATCGCAATGGAAGGCCAATAGTATTAACTCCGCTTCCCTTATACGGAAAGGCGACGGGCTCGTAGGGTAGCCTGGATTATCCTTTCGGCCTTCGAAGCCGAGGACTGGGGTTCAAATCCCCACGGGCCCGCCATCACTTTCACACGGTCGTCGGTCGACCTGCCCCATCTCATACCCTCAACGAGCCACGGAACCCTCTGGCGCTGTAAAACGAGGGCGCGCTGTTGTGGTATACGAATACATGGCCGTAGCGACGGTCCGCGAAGAGGGCGCCACCAAGCTCTCTGATGTTCTTTGGCGTTCTCACCCAGCTCGAGGTCCTTGTATCGAAATTGCCGAGCTTCTGCAGCTCCCTGTACCGCTCTTCGGTCAAAAGCTCGATGCCCATGGCAGCCGCCATGTCGATCGCGTTGCCCTCTGGGTGGATGCCTTCCCTCTCCCTCACCTCCTGTCCTTCGCGGTCGTAGCACACGTTCCTGCGGCCCACAGGGCTTTCCGCCGAGCAATCGTAGAAGACGTACTCGTCGGTCGATCTGTCATGGCCGACCACGTCCGGTTCGCCGCCGGTCCTTTCCATCTCATTGAGCGACCTCAGCTTATCCGGGTTGGCGATCAGCCTTGACTGGACATTGGTCCATTCCAGCCCTTTATGGCGGTTCATGTTCCCCTCGAAACGGACCTTCAAGGTCATGAGCAATGCTTCCGGCTGCTTTGACGGTGCCCCCTCCTCCTTGCTCGCCATGTTCTTCATTTGGGAACGCGAGCAGTTAATGATTTCCAAAGACCACGATCGTGGGCGGGCCCCGGTACCGGTCCGACCACCACCGAAAGAACATTGATCATTCATCCAAGATGCGCGCCGAGGTCATTCCGAGCCGATAGGTATTGAACAGTGGTAAATAAGTAGGGGAAGCGCGTTCCCGAGTAATACGTATCCTTAGGGGGTGACACCATAGACGGCATGATACTCATAATCGCACCGTTCCTTCCTACGATCGTCCTCTTGGCCATGGTATTCATGGTGCTCAACAAGAGGAAGAAGAAGGAGATGGCAGCCAGGAAGTAGGTCTCCTTAAGAGACCCCTCACTATTTTCAATTCTCATTCATCTCAGCTGACATGGTAGATGTTCACGGTACCGACAGGAAATAATTATCTTTGCTGCCCTCGCTTTCCCCATCATGGCAGAAGGCTGGAACTGGCGCGACGATCAGGTGCCTCGGGTCGACGGGAAGCAGGCTATAGTCACCGGCGCCGCCTCCGGGCTGGGGGCGCGGATCGCGGAAGCCCTGTCCTTGAAAGGCGCAGCGGTGGTATTGGCCGACATCGATATCGGGGGCGCCAGATCCATCGCCGATAAAATCAGCTCCTCGGTGCCTAACGCTGACCTGTCCGCGCAGGAGCTGGACCTGGCCGACCCGGTCTCTATCGAACGGTTCGCCTCCTGGTACAGGGGCGGACACACATCCCTGGACCTTCTCATCAACAACGCCGGCATCATGACCCCTCCTTACGGGAAGACCGTTCTGGGGGCCGAGTCGCAGTTCGGGGTGAACCACCTGGGGCACTTCTCCCTCACCTATCACCTGCTTCCACTGCTCTGCGCGACCCCCGGCTCCCGCCTGGTGACCCAAACCAGCATCGTGCACCGCGGGGGGCGGATAAACTTCCAGGACATAAACTCGGAAAGGTCGTACAGTCCATGGAGGGCTTACAAGCAGAGCAAGCTGGCCACCCTGCTGTTCTCCCGCGAGCTGGACAGAAGGCTGCGCGCTCTGGGCATCGGGGCTCCGCTCAGCATCGCCAGCCACCCCGGGCTGGTGAACACCCAGCTGTACCGGAACCGGGAAAGGATGAGGAGGTGGCTGAGGCCGTTCATGCACGGTGTGGACGAAGGGACAATGCCCGCCCTCCGTGCGGCCCTGGACCCCATGGCCAAAGGGGGCGAGCTGTATGGCACGGACGGCTGGATGGAGTTCAAAGGCCGGGCGGTGCTGGTCCATCCGCACGGCAAGGGAAAGGATCCGAGATCGGGGGCCAGGCTATGGGAGCTCTCGGAAAGGATGACCGGGCTGGACCTCTCAGCTCGCCTGGAAGGATGCAGGCCCGCTGTTCTCGAGCCAACGGAAAAAGGTCAATAGATGGCACGGCGCTGCCTTCTCATGGACCATTTGACAGTCATCGGGCTCATGGCCGGGCTCATAACCACATCCGGCTTCGTCCCCCAGGTCATCAAGGGCTACCGCAGCGGAAGCATGGAGGACGTGTCCCTGTGGATGCCCCTGGTGCTCATGGCAGGCATGGCCCTCTGGCTGATGTACGGTGTTTTCCTGGGGGACATTCCGATAATGCTGTGGAACGGCGTGGCCATAGGCTTGAACGCGACGATGGTCTTGTTGAAGGTACGATCGGATGAAAAGAAAAAGAGGGGGGCGGACCCCCCGGTCACTCGCTGACCTTGGAGAACGGGCAGACCGATATGCACCTGCCGCAGGCCTTCTCCGGCTTGCTGCCATCCCCTATCAGCCTAACCTCGTACGCCCCGCACTTGGCCCAGTCGATGACCATGTCCCGGCTCTCCGGGTGATGCTTGAAGTCGGTGTTCTTCAGCACCTTCATGGCGCAGCGGTCTATGCAGGCCGTGCAATCGCCGCACTTGTTCTCGATCATTTTGTTCGGCCGGTCAACAGGCATGTCCGTGAGCACCGCTCCCATGCGCTGCCGTGCGCCGTACTCGTCGGTTATGAGCAGCCCGTTCTTTCCTATCCAACCCATCCCGGACAGCGAAGCTATGGCCTTTTGGGAGATCGGCCCTAGCAGCTTCTCCGGGTCCACCCTCTGAGCAGGGTCGATGAACCTGGCCTTGTATCCGGCGTCGGTGAGCATGGCCACGACGCTCTCCCCCGTGGCCTTGAGCTTCTTGTTGCACATCTTGTAGGCCGATCTCATTTCCTCGCTGGGCTTGTTCAGGGAGGCCCGCGCGGCCTCCTTGGGTATCTCCACGGCAAAGGAGACCGCGTATGGGAACTCGAGCGTCGTGGGGTCCCCCTTGAGGATCCCCTTTAATGGAGACAGGTCCGCGAATCCCACTAGATCGGAGCCAGCCTCGCGGGCGGCCGCCTCTATCTTCTCGTAAAGAGGTTCCAATGAACCAGAGTTAGTCATGCTCTCTCGATGGGGATGGACGCATCTTAAATATTGTGCCTGAACGAACGTAATTTCAGATGATATCATCGCCGAGACAGGACAGGCCCCTATCGGTCAGGCGATACACGCGCCAGTTCTTGTTCTGGCTCCACGCGGCCAGCCCCGTCTTCTCCAGGATGCTGAGGTGATATGACAACTTGGAGTCGGTGAGGCCGGTCAGCTCCTTCAGGACGCAGGGACAGAGATCGCTCGCCCCAAGCAGGTTCAAAATAAGAAGCCTCGCCGGGTCGGACAGAGCCTGGTGCCGGTCAGCCAATTCCTTTAGGCGATCCCTATCGGGCACCCGGGACAGTATCCCCGCGCGCCCTCCGGCCTCACGGAGCCCGTCGGCCACTTCCCTGGGCAGGGATCCGTTGAACGCAACGGACCATCCCTCGTCCTCACCTGACATCCGACCAGCTCACCGGTTACGAAAATGGGGACCTCGATTATCATACCTTCGGTCCCCCTTTCAGCGGAGAGGCCCCCAGGTCTTCGCCAGGTGGCGATCCCACCTCAGCCCCTTCGAGAACGCGGAGGCGCTCCGTACCCATCAGAACACTTCCAGAACCTGGACGTACCGGTACAGCAGGTAGATTATCAGGGCGTAGGCCAACACCCTGATACCGACTATGAGCAGGTCCAGGTCATCGAACAACCTCATCAATATCAAGAGGTGGGACGTGCCGAACAGGGAGAAGACCAGCGCCATCATCAAGGGCAGGGAATGCCTGCTGCGGCGGTACCCCACCAGTCCCAGGACCACTATGGACAGGCAAAGAACGAGGTTCGCCCAGATCACCAGTTCCGCATCCATGTTCTGCTGCATATACGGTATCAAAGTTTATAAGACCATAACTCCCAAAGCCCTCATCTCTCCGATTGGCAGCCGGGGCACAGCACCGTCGTACGCCCACCGATGCGCATGCATCCCAGCACCGTGCCGCAGCGGGGGCATAAGGCTCCCTCCCTCCGGTCCCTCAGAAGGTGGCCATCGGGAAGCCGGGAGAGATCCGTACGCACAGCGATGGAGGTCTCCAGCACGTTCCTTACGCGTTCGCCAAGCCCGATCAGCTCGTTCCTGGAAAGAGCGTTCACTTTAACGGCAGGGTGCAACCTCTCCTGGAACAGGGCCTCGTCCGCGTACAGGTTCCCGACACCGGCTATGATGCCCTGGTCCAGGAGCAGGGGCTTGATGGAACCTTTCCTGCCCTCCATCCTGGAGGCGAACTCCTCTCCTGGCACGGTCAAGGCGTCCGGCCCCAGGCCCTTATCGGCGATCAGGTCCCGTATGCTCCGGTAAAGGCCGAAACGGCCGAACCGCCTGGGATCGTCAAGGACCAGGAAGCCGTCCCCGATGCCGAGGCGCAGCCTCTCGTGCGGGGTATGGACGCCTTCGCTCACCACACTAATCTCCCCGCTCATGCCCAGGTGCACGTACAGGTGCGTGCTCCCCACGCCGACCAGCAGGTTCTTTCCATGCCGACGGGCTTCGCCCACGGTCCCGCCCTGCAGCGCTGCCTTCAAGAGGTCCGCCGAGCAATTGGCCATCATCTTGTCATCCAGCACCTCGACGGTGATGACCTGCCGCTCTCTCAGACGGTACTGTACCAGCATCCTGGCCATCTCCACCTCCGGCAGTTCGGGCATGAGCATGGTAAACGCAGGAACGTTAATAACTCGCTCGTGGTCACAAGTGTCCACGGCCGTTTAGTACTGTGCTCATACTAGTCCGTTCCAAGGAACAATGGAGCGTGATGCACAGATGAGCGAGAACGAGTGGACCCGCGGTGATCGCGGGGATTGGAGGTCTTTGAAGGGAATGAAGCGGCGGGTCACGGCGAGCGCCGTGTCGGCGCTTCTGTGGTTCGGGGCCGTGATAGCGTGGCTTTTCTTCCTGGCCGACGGGTACAGCATACTGCAGAACATCGCCGCCCTCATGCTGTCGGTGGTGGCCCTGGCGATCGTCAACGTGGCCGTGTGGATGCCCTTCGCGCGGAACATGGGCGATCTGTCTGATATCGGCTGCGGAACGGAAAGGCATGGAGCAGTCAAGGGCGCGCTCGCCCTCGCCTGGCTGGTGGCCATCGGGCTCTGGCTGTTCCTGTATGCCGGTGACCACAGCATATACCAGAACCTGGCCGTGCTGCTGCTGTCCCTGGTCCCTGTGGCGTCCGCATGCATGCTGCTGGACAGGTGCGCCGCTTAAGCAGCGAAAGAGGCGGAGCCCCTTCATCGCCCCCGCCTCTCTTAATTCTGATCGACACGGCGTGCAACGGGGCGTCTATGCGGGCGCCCATGCCCGACCGTGTCGCGGTCCGAAACAGAA
>JAAYDU010000037.1 GCA_012729095.1 Methanobacteriota archaeon
ACTTTTGCACATCCTGAAGAAGGTTTTACGCGGTTAGAACGCAGAATAGTTTTGCAGTTTCGCACTTTTGCACATCCTGAAGAAGGTTTTACGCGGTTAGAACGCAGAATAGTTTTGCAGTTTCGCAGGGATTATCGCCACAGCGCAACAGCCATATGATCTCAGGATCAGCGGAACCAGAGGCCACGCAGGGTCGGGCGATGCGCGAGGCGGGTAAAGAGCATTAATACCATCAGCGATTTCCCCGAGCAATGCTCGCACTGTTCCTGGCCGCGGTTGTGCTCAGCCTCATCTTCTGCGCAACGCCCGGCGCGGTCAACACCCAGGCGCTGCGAGTGGGCATCGCCGGGGGCTTTCGCCGCGCCTTCGGCATCGAGATGGGCTCGATAGTCGGCGACATGTGCTGGGCGGTCATTGCGCTGACAGGGCTTGCGGTGGTCTGGAACAATGACATCGCCCGCTACGCGCTCGGGTCCCTGGGGGCGGCCTTCCTGCTCTTCCTAGCCTACGGTGCCTTCCAGGACGCCAGGAAGGACGAGATGGCCGAGGTGGACGCTCCCAAGGGGCATACGGACTTCGTCACCGGGGTCATAATGTCCTTTGTGAACCCGTTCCAGATACCGTTCTGGATTGGCGTGGGAAGCTCCAGTATCGCCGTCATAATGTCCGACCCCGGCCTCAAGGAGTTCGCGGTATTCTACGTCGGGTACTTCGTCGGCGCCATCGTCTGGGGCCTTGCATACTCGGCGCTTATCGGCCACGGCAAGCGCTACGTCACGCCGAAGCTGTTCCGGGTGCTGAGCGCCATATGCGCAGTGGTGCTGGTGTACTTCGCACTCAACCTGCTCTATTCCGTATTCCTCAGTGGGTGAAGTAAGCTAACAGCTTCGGGGATACCTTCTCCACCTTCACGAAGCCGAAGCGCTCGAACTGCACTACCTTGCCCTCCTCTTCAATGGGAAGGTTCTCCACGAAACCGTCCTTCCTCTCCCCGGTGGGCATGATGACGGTGGCTGGCGTGCAATTGTCCGGCACCCAGTGGATGATGCGGTACCCTTCCTTCAGAACGGAAAGGTCGTTGCCCTGGTAGAGAGCCTTCCCGGAGCGGAATTCGACGTTCCCCAGATCTTTTAGGCGGACCTTGCCCGCTTCCATGGCGGCGTTCAGGTCCTTCTCCACCACGTGTATAACTATCGGCGAGGTCATGTGGAACTCCCTGTTGCCAAGCTCGGGGTGATCGGGATGCCTGGGGGCTTTGGCGAAAAGCTCCTTCTCCCCGCAGACCTGCAGCGGCACCGGGTCCCACACGAAGAAGTAACGATTGGCGTTCTTGTCCACGAGCGCCTTGTTGTAAGCGTAGATGTTGTTCCAGGAGAACTCCACGTCCGTTTCCTTTATTCCGCAATCGACCCAGTAGTTGCGTATGGCCTCCGGCCGGAAGCCCCTCTTGGCTAGGGCGCGAACGGTACCCAGCCGCACGTCGTCCCATCCGGAGTACTCGCCGCTCTTGATGCCCTTGCCTACCGTGGACGTCTTCAGTATGGCGTCCGGAACGGATACCAGTCCGTAGTGCGTGTAATGCGGGACCTTCCAGCCGAAGTAGTTGAACAGGTACGCCTGGCGCTGGGTGTTGTTCAGGTGGTCCTTTCCCCTGAGAACGTGCGTCAGGCCCAGTAAGTGATCGTCCACGGCCACGCTGAAGTTCATCATGGGGTACACGCAGTACCTATCACCTTTCAGAGGATGGGGCGTGGATTTGACTATGCGCAGTCCGACGAAGTCCCTCACGGCCGGGTTGGGATGCTTCAGGTCGGTCTTCACCACGAACACCGCCTTCTCCTCCTCATAATCCCCGGCGAGCATCCTCTCGAACTTGTCCATTGTCGTCGCTTCGTCCTCATCATGATGCGGGCAGGGCAGGCACTTCTCCTTCAGCGCCCTCCAGTCCGCCACCGGGCATGTGCAGATGTATGCCCTCCCCATCTCGATCAGCTTCCTGGCAATGTCATAATAGATCTCGAAGCGGTCCGATTGCACCACGGTCTGGTGCACCTTGACGCCCAGCCATTCCAGGTCCTCCGGGATCATGTCGTACGCTTCCGGATCTATCTTGTCCGGGTTGGTGTCCTCGATGCGATTTACGAACTTCCCGTCGTAGTTGCGGCAATAATCGTCGTTGAGTATGGCGACCCGAGTGTGGCCGAGGTGCAGCGGACCGGACGGGCCGGGGGCGAAGCGCATGACGACCTTTCCGCGTTCCATGTTCGGCAGTTCCGGCAGGCCGATCCGGCGCTCGGTCCTCTCCCTCTTGAGCATTGAGGAGTCGATATCCTCCAGCTGCTTGTGCTGGACCTCTGGCGCCAGCGAGTTCACCTCTTCCACGATGGAAGCGATGAGCGGCAGTACCTCCTTCACGCGGGAGCGCAGCTCGGGGGACTCGGCTAGCACCTTGCCTTGCACGGCCTTGGGGTTGGCCTTGCCTGAGTATAGGACTGCGTTCTGCAGGGCGTACTTCCGAACGGTCGCTTCCAGGTCCTCGGACATCGAGCGGCATTATGCTAGTCCCCCTTTTTAACTTTCGTCGATTACCTGGGGCGTATGGGTTATATCATGGAAGGATAATCTACGCTCATGGCGATGCTATCTCTCCTGGACCGCATGAGCGGGGTCCGGACCGTCGACCGCAAGGTGCCCGCGGAGCTCGAGCCGACCAGGCTGCTCCTGGAGGACCAGGGTGTTCCTCTTCTCTTCAAGAACCTCAACGGAGGCAAGGCCGTCGGCAACGTCTGGAGCGACCGGGGGAGGGTTGAGCAAGCGTTGGGCTTGCCGTCGGGAGGATTGACCAAGGCGCTGCTTAGCGCGCTGGCGTCCCCGAGGCCGGTGGAAGAGGTCGAGAAGGCCGGTTTCGAGGACATCGTCACCGAGAAGTTCGACCTGATGGACCTGCCGATCCCCAAGTACTACCCGGAGGACGGCGGGCGTTACGTGACGGCCGGCGTGGCCATTGCGGAATACGACGGCAAGCTGAACATCTCCTTCCACCGCCTGATGGTGATGCCCGGCAACAAGTTCGCCATACGTCTTGTTCCCAGGCACCTCTTCACCATGCACAAGCTGGCCAAAGAACAGGGAAGGGACCTCAAGGTGGCGTTCGTTATCGGAACGTGTCCGTCGGTGCTTCTGGCTGGCGCTACGTCCACGGATTACGAGGTCAACGAGCTGGAGATAGCGAGCGCGTTGCGCTTCATAGGACTGAAGGAGGGGCTCAAGGTCCGGCGCACCAAGTACGGCCTGCCGGTGCCGGCGGACGCCGATTACGTGCTGGAAGGACGATTAACCTCCGAAACGGTGGACGAGGGGCCGTTCGTGGACATCTCCGGTACTTACGATGTCGTACGAAAACAGCCGGTCTTCCAGGTGGACCGCCTATACCGCAGGAATGACGCGGTGTTCCATCTGGTCCTCCCTGGTGGATTGGAGCATTATCTGCTGATGGGGCTTCCGCGAGAGCCGGTCATCTTCAAGACCGTGCGGCAGGTCGTTCCCCGCATACATGCCGTACGCCTGACGGAAGGGGGATGCTGCTGGCTGCACGGTGTCATATCCATCACCAAGAACAAGGAAGGGGACGCCATGAACGCCGCTATGGCGGCCTTCTCCGGGCACCCGTCCATGAAGCAGGTGATCGTGGTGGACAAGGACATCGATATTTACGACGACCGACAGGTGGAATGGGCTGTGGCGACCAGATTCCAGGCCTCCCGCGGTCTGCTGGTGGTGAACAACGCCGCCGGCTCCTCGCTGGACCCTAGCACCGAAGGAACCACGTCCAAGGTGGCGATAGACGCCACCATGCCCCTGGGCGACCAGGGCGTGTTCCTGAAGGCCACTTTGAACGAAGGAAAAGGGGGCAACGGCGACAGCCCGCCGGGACCGCTGTCGTCCTGCTGAAAAAAGGTGAGGGAAGGGATTTCAGGGGGTCCAGCCGGTGTCCAACCGGTTGTTGTGGATGATGGTCCCGCTGCCGTCGTTGACGTATTCGTCAGTCCACCCCGACGTATACAGGTCGTTGTTTATCAGCACGTTATCGTTGCACATGGAGGAATGGATGTATACGCCGTACCTCTGCCGGTAGCTGGTGTATCCCACGCGCACGATGTTCCCGTCGATCAGGTTGCGGTCGCTGTCCCCGGTGATGTATATTCCGCTGTAGGAGTTGTCCACCCGGAAAGAGTTGCAGCTGACCGCGTTCCCGGAGATCACACAGTCGTCGGATCCAGATATCTCGATCCCGTGCTGGTCCGCCCACTTGAAGGTGTTGCCAGATATGACGACGCGATTTGAGTAGTAGACGGATATCGCGGAATAGAAGCAGGAATCGACGGCGTTGCCGTCGACCACCGTATCGTCCGAATCGTAAAGCATCAATCCGGTCCAGCCGGAATCCAGGACCAGGTTGATGACGATGGAATTTCCCGCGGACCCGTCGGTCCTTATCCCGTCGTAGCCGCTGGAGCTGACCGAGTTCCCCGCCACCGTGTTGTGGTCGGAGGCGGTGTTCAATAACACGCCCCAGTTGCCCGAGTCGAACACCTGGTTCCCGGAGATGGTGTTGTATTGGGACGTATCCAGTAAAAGTCCGTTCTTCTCGCACCCTCTTAGGACATTGTTCTCTATCATGTTGTAATTGCTGAGGTCCAGGTACACTCCGTGCGATGCGCCGTATAGAACCTGGTTCCCCCGCACCGCGCAATCTCGGCTGCTGGTCAGGAGCACGGATTCGCCCCCGCAGCTCTGCAGTATGTTGCCGGACACGGAAACGCTGACGGAATAGTTGACCATGATGCCCTGCGAACGGCAGTCTCGGACGCCGCTGTTATCCACGGTCATCAGATAGCTTGAGCTGAGCTCGATGCCCACTCCCTTCAGGTCACGCACGCGCACCCCGCTGACCCTCGAGTCGGAACATTGCTCGAAGACCAACCCGTCGCAGCTGCCCTCCGCGTTCATGTCCACATTCCCGTCGATGCTCAGGTCCCGAATTACGACGCTGTCGCAGTTCGAGACGCGCATTACGGTCATGGTTCCGTTCAGATCGTCCTCGACCTTAAGCACCGTTCCCGCGCCCGAGCCCATGATGGTCACGTTGGACTTGGCGATGTTCACTCCGCCGCTGAGCACGAAGGTCCCCTCCCTCAGATAAACGGAACCGCCCTGGTCCGGCAGCGAGCTGATCGCCGCGTTGATCTGCACCTGGTCGTCCTCCCCGTCGCACACGAAGTCGGCATTCTCGTTGTCGATGGAATCGTGCGCGGCCATCACGAAGCTGGCGAACCCGTATCCGGCTTCGCCTTCCGGGCCTGCTGGACCTGTCTCCCCGGCCGGTCCCTCCGGGCCTTCAGTTCCCGGCGTGGTCAACGCCATCAGTCCAGCCCCGGCGCCTATGGCGGACAGGACCAATGCTGCTATCGCTATCGCTGTCAGAACGTTCGGCTTGAGCTCCACCCTGTTCTCCCCCTTGAAACCTGAGAAAATATGCCAGGAAGGGGTGATAAAACCAGCAGATAGATCTAACCGGGTTTGATCGGGAAAAAAGGAAATGGGAAAGGG
>JAAYDU010000001.1 GCA_012729095.1 Methanobacteriota archaeon
CCTTGTCTGGACAACTGGGTATATAAGATGGGCTACCTTATATTTTGCTATCATACTATATTATTATCAATATAATTATCATCATTTTTGCTAGAAAACACGGTTTTCGAGTTTAGCGTCAGAGCCAATTCTATATCCGACCATTAGCTCATCTTTGTAACTACTTTTTGAAAGTCCAGCTGTTCCCTCGACGCCATAAAACACATCCTCGAACATAAAACCGGGCAAGATTTCAGTGGTTTCAAGTCCGTTATAATAAGCTTTATAACTGCCATCTTCCTCTAAAACAAATGAAAATTTGACGGCATCATAATCAATTCCAAATTCCCCTACAGTACAATTTTCCTCGTTCTTATTCGAATTGATGAGAACGATTTTCCAATCTGGCCTTACCATTCCAAACTTATGTGACAGTTGCTTTTCAAAATCCTCTATCCTAGGAACCATTCGCTTATCAAAATCGCTTAATATTATCGTGGTTCCCCTTTTTTCAGAAACCGAACCATCTTCCTTGCCGGTTGTCGGCTTATAAGGTTCATCTGAGCTGCCCAAATCATTAATTTTATCCTTATCTAATATTATATGGGCAGTGCGATATCCAATAATAATATCCCCATTTTTTACCGGTTCTCCTCCTGCGGATATCACCTCGATCTTCTTGCAGATACCGAATGGAGCCAGCTTCCCTATGCCCTTTCTACCCATCACCTTCCGTTTTAATATTGGTGTGATGTCCGCGCCTTTCTCCTTATCGCTCCTTTTATCCCTGCCAACGACAAGATATAGTTTTTGAACATCCTCAGGATTCATTCCACTGCCATTATCAATAATTTTTATCTGGTGGCCCCTATCCCTAAACACTGGTGGCTTACTGGAGATTCGATCTGCCAAGTATTCCCCCATGGGGGCTATTATTTGGACTTCTGACGCATCGGCATCATATGAGTTTGCTACAAGTTCCGCCATCACTGCCGATACCTTATCATACATCTTCACCCCCAGCTTATCAATCGTTTGCCAGGAAATTTTCATTTCGTATTCTTCGGGAGCGATTTTATACTCAGCACGATCCATTCTTTTCCCCACCTGTGAATAGTTTAATGAATATCAAATTTGAAGAATTAAAATTATTGGCTAATAGAGGGAAAGTAATATAATATGCTCTGCCATCTCGCCATACTTCGTTCCTTCCGGGTGCTAAGCTTTAATGACCGAGTACGGGTTCTTAGTTTTTCAATGCACTTATAGCCCGACGCCTTCAAACTGCTTGACCTCCATAGATACGATTATTCTCCAGCGACGCGGAAAAACATGACGTGGAACTTCTTAATCACGTGGCTCATATTTATGGCATCGAGTTTGATTTTGACATCTTTCCGGAACTTATCCAATGAAAAGTCGTGTGGGTTTACAAAAAGAAGGTTCTCACCCCCTTGCTCCACGCATTACCGGACATGTACCACTACACCGCCGCCTCAAAGTCCCACTGGAAAGGCTGGATTTCACCTTTCACCCTGGATAATTGATGCATTATCCGCCCTAGAAAAAGAGTGTCTAGGGCTTAATATTATACTAAAACGCCCAAATCTTGTCAGAGGATGGGGGATAAACTGTAGATTTAAAATTCACCGAATGTCCGGTTAAGATTTCTTATTCGGACGGGGCTTTTTAGGAGCCTGTTCTATTTAACCCGGGAGGGGGCCTCTTATCCAACTTTCTCCGATTTCATAAAGTAATGCAAAGTTTTATTCTTCGATCGATTTAATATTATCTTCATGGAATGGAAAAAGAAATCCCAATTCCTTGTGACCGGTGGGATAACCGTAATCATCGGTTTTCTTGTATCCTACTACGGATTATGGATCGTTGGCTACTATGACACGAGATATCACGAACTATACTGGCCATTGTCCATGCAGATATTGGGGTTGATCTTGATGGTTCTAGGCGCGATCGTGATCGTCATCGGGCACCTGAGGAAGGAATGATCGGGGGAGAATACGATTTGGACGTCCATCCCACGGTTTGAGAGGTCTTAATCCGTGAGTTCACGGAAGGCCGGAGATACTTAAACAACCCCCTGCTTTTTGCGGGGGGTGTATTCCGTGAGGTCGATTCCTTTTTTCCGGGCATGATCAACGAGGGTCGACGTCGGGACCTTGAGCTGCCGGGCGGCGTCCGATACGCTGCAGGCGTTCCCGTTACGGAGGAGCTCCACGGCGAGTCCTACGTTGACGTCCTTGCGCCGGCCTTTGCCCCAGGAACCACCCTCCTTGAGGCGGCGGTGAATGCCCTCGGAGACGCGCTCCCCGTGGTGTTCCCGCTCCATCTGCGCGAAGGCGAACATGAGTGTGTAGAAGAAGCGGCCGCCGGGTGTGGAGGTGTCGATCTTATCTTTAACGAAGATCAGGCCGCACTCGACGTCCTGCAGTTCCTGAGTGGCTTGCAGGCCGTACAAGGCGGAGCGCATGAATCGGTCGAGGCGAAGGCAGATAATGGTTTGGAATCGCCGTTTGGACCTGTTGGTGGCCTCCTTCATCATATCCTTGAAAGCCGGTCGCTCTGGGTTTTTGCCGGACCTGCCCTCGTCCACGAATGTGGCTACCACTTGGTGCCCGTAGATCTCGCAGTATTCGCGGAGAATAAGGAGCTGCGTCTCGGGGTTCTGGTCCTTATCATCAGTGCTGACCCTGGCGTAGAGAGCGACCTTCATGGTTCTCCACCCATAGGTGGCGCCTTCGCCACTTGATGCAACAGTGCCTCGTCCTCTTCATCAACTCCGCCTTGGGTCCATGGTTTGAACTGATACCACGTCTTGTTCAGTGGACGGATGATTCCGAACGTCTTGAACGTCCTCGTGTAGCTGCTGATGGTTCTGTCATTGCAGCCGAAGTTCTCTGCTATTAGCCGCTCGAAGACTGCCCGGGGAACCTGTCCCCTGTTCAATCGTGCTAGTTCTTCCAGTTCCGGTCCGATTGTCCGATACACATTCTCGAATTTTGCCATATTATGCCTCACTTTCCTGTTTGTGTGCGTGTGTACGGGAGCATGGTGGTGCGCGGGTTGACTGGATGGTTGTGTGCTGTGATGTCGTGTACCGTTTTACGCCCAATCATCATCCCCAGTGCAGCCTGGGAGTGATCAATCGGGCCGACAGAGCCTTCACTGTTCGGTGTGTCTCGAAGATTCCTCAATGTCGTTAAAGGCAGGGGGCAGTTAAGCTATGTTAAGCCAGCGACTGGAATGACTTAGGACAGATATCCAGATCTCATTGTTCACTCGCCTTGCTCCTGCCTTTTTTCTGCGGAACCCTTTGACCATGTACACGACATAACCACATACACAACCAACACCCACACTTGCACGACCCTTCACGCCCTTCCCCACACGCACACGTTTTCCTGGGAAGAGCCCGAGGCACCTCAACTCCCGGTGTCGATTTAGCAAAATGAAGAGCGGTCGCTGATCAACAGCTGCGCCACCCTGTTGTCCTGGTGCATCCCATTCTCGACGGTTCCTTTGTGGAATGTCGAGAACGATCAATGAATCAAGGACTGTGAGAAACGGGGCACTCATGGTCGCGCTCCTATGAATTCACCGCCAAAGGCCTTGGCCTTCATGACCTCGGCGTCGGCGAGCTGCTGGACACGGTTTGTCTTGAATCGTTCTAATTTTCTTTGAAAATCAGTGGTGAGCCAGATATGATCGGGGACCGTGTATCCGACCGGGCCCACATCTCTTCTAAATTCCCTACTGGTCCCAACCTCGGACAAAAAGCGATGGATAGAACCATCACCATGTTTATTTGGGAAAATAAAAAAGGTTTTCTGAGTCAAGCGCTCATCCACGCGGTAATGAGCGGGATCAGTTCTTCGGAGCAGCGTCCTTGGCGACCTTGTCGGTCTTCTTCCCAATCTTGGCCATGCTGTCACCTCTGGACCTGAAAAAATTTACCCTGATATTGGCCTTTTCCAATCTACCAAGGCCGCTCTACCATCTAAAACAATTAGAACGAACAGGACGTTGATAGCTCTGGCGTGATGATGTTTACCGCCGGGCCCCAAAAATTTGTGAGGGTTCTCGGTGTGATGTTCGGTTTGAAATGAGATCTTACGATCGGGCCTCGGCTTTTTTCCGTACCGTGAAGAGGTCACGCCGCGCGCTTTCTCTTCCAGACGATGACAGAAACTATCGCCACGACGATCACGGCGACGAGCGCCGCGAACACCAGCGGGTCCACATACCTGAACAGCGTGGTCCCGCCCTCGTCCTCCTCCCATGCCCAGGCCCGGTCGTGTAAGACGCTGACCTCGGGGTCGCTGTGCACCCATTGGGTGTCCTTGTAAATGAGACCGGGGAACCCGTGAGCAACCCAGGTCTGCGTGTGGTGCTCCACCCATGAGTAGGAGATGGAATCGGTGGTGCCTGTGGAATTGCCGATCACGAAATCATCGAGCATGTTCATCTTCGATACGGTCAGCGGGACCCCGTTGTCCTGGGTTATGTTGTACTCCAGCGTGGTGTTGGAGTAGCTGGTGGGAACCAGGGGGCCATCCACCACGCCTGGGCAGCCCAGCGCCATGGAGTAGATCACCTCCACGGCGAAGCTCTCACCATCCTCTATCTCGTTCCATTCGCCATCGTACAGAACCGTATCCGAGAGGCCGATGATCGCTTCAACCTTCACGTCCGTGCGGTTCCAGTCGAAGGTCAGGTGATGGCTGAGGGTGATATCGACCTTGGAGCTCACACCCTCTCCGTGGTAGATGTCAACCCCCAGATAGGTCATGTTGCAGTAGAATGCTGGCCTCTCCCCCTCGTACCGCAATGTGGTATTGGTCAGGACGAAGTCCTCGCAGTAGAGGGCCGATCCGATCTCCTCTCCCCCGACCTTGAACTTGATGAATGTCATCATGAACTGGGTGATGTACAGGACCCCACCCACATCGTGATGGATGTTCATCGTGTAATCCCAAGTGGAGTTCTCGAACGTGTCCCCCTCCCTCTTGGCCTGCAGTATGGTCATGACGTCCCCATGATTGATGGCCAGGTACCACTGTTCATAGACGAAGCTCACGAAACCGGGCGGGGTGAGGTTGAACTTGTGCAGCTCGTCGACGCGGGGCAGCGGTATCGCCTCCTGGACCATCTCGTCCGCCTGGGACGAAGGGGCGGTCAAAAGTGGAACGATGAGCGTGAAAGCGATGACAATAACGACGATCGATGACAGGGCGCGGGCCTTCATCATGTTGTCTACGACGTTTTGAAGTATATACGGCTTTCTTAACGCTGTTGACATTGTTGAATGGACCTAACCGGTTAAATCGAACCATCACCATTCACCGGGAGTGATCATGATCGCTGAATTGGGATCGTTCCTTGCTGAAGAAGTGCGTGACCGTCTGCAGCGCATCATGGACGTTCCTTTCGTCAAGGACCTGGGCATCGAGACCGTGTCCATCTCGGAGGATGGAGAGGTGCGATGCGTGATGGACGCCGGTGACAAGATCAACGCCATGGGCGGGGCTCATGGCGGGGCGATGTTCACCCTGGCCGACCAGGCCTTCGCCATTGCCTCCAATTTAGGAAAGGAGCCGCAGGTGGCGCTGGTGGCCAGCATTAACTATATCAGACCTGGCAAGGGCATGCTGGAAGCGGTGGCCCGACGGACCTCGGATACCCGGAGAACGTCATTGTACGAGGTCAGGGTCTTCGACGACGGGGAATTGGTGGCGGTCTTTCAGGGGACGGGGTACAAGATCGGGGGCAAACGCCCAGCGTCCTCGCCCTGATGAGGCCTTGGTCCCAGCGGTCCTGGTTGATATTGGAATAGGGTCCTAAGTCGAATCGATGTGCCGAGAACACGGTCCCGACCGCTTTTCAGGCGATGACCACCAGGAATATGGTCACGATGAAGACCATCATGATCAGATACAGCCTTCTCTGGACCTTTCGTCCTTCCTTTGGAGTTCTTGCCCTCCAAAGACGGACCACCAGGAAGGCTATCGTCGCGTCCGCCATGATGATAAGGACAAGATAGGGCAGGCCCAGCCACCCCAGGAGAAATGGTATCGTGCCCAGAACGATGAAGATGGAGAACAGCAGGGTAACGCAGGTCAACGCCGTTCTCCTGCCGTACAGTATCGCCAGCGACCTGGAGCCCCTGAGGGCGTCGCCCTCGGCGTCCATGACCCCGCCGGAGATCTCCTCGGCCAGGTCGAACAGCGAGGCCATGAGGGCGAAGGTCCAGACCAGCCCGCTGTCCAGCCTGTCGACCGTCATTCCCCCCAGCACGAACGTCATGCCCACCGAAAGAGCGACAATGGCGTTACCCGGCAGCCCCAGGCTCTTGAGCTTCCAATTATAGAGCATGCCGAGTACCCATATGAAAGCGGTGAACATTAGGGTCAGATGCCCCAGGATGGCTGCTAACAACAATCCGGACAGCGAGAGGATGATGGTGAAAAGCACCACCTCGGAGACGCTGACCTTCCCGGAAGGCAGCGGCCGGTCCGGATGGTTAATCCGGTCGACCTCGAGATCGAAGAGGTCGTTGGAGACCATCTCCGAACCGGAGATGAGGAGGCCGATCAGGAAACCGAGCAGGGCGATGTCGATCCCAGGTGCCGCCCCCAGGGCCAGGGCCTGACCTACAACCACGCATATCCCGGCGGCGATCGGCAGTTCCGGTTTCAGCAGGCCTAGCAACGGACGGACCTTTCCCATGCTGCCCCGAGTATAGATGACGGGGAGCGATAATAAAACAGCCCAGTGGCGGGCGAGGCCCGGGCGGTCGTGTCCATCCTGCACCGCTCTGTGATCATGGTTTATTAATGAGCACGCGAATAATAACCCGGGGATAACCGTGAAGGTCGAGATCTATCACGCATCGAAGTACGGGAACGGGGAGAAGGTCGTAGCGTATCTGCAAGGGCTTCTGGTGGTCAAAGGACATGAGGCGAACCACCGCCACATCAGGGACGCCAGGCCGAAGGATCTGCCTTCGGCCGACCTCTACGTGTTCTGCGCGCCCACCCGCATCGGCAAGCCGATCGGCAAGATGAGAAGGTTCCTGAAGAAGGCCAGGTTGCCGGAGGGGGTGAAGTACGCGCTAATAGCCACGCACGGGGAGCCGGTGCCTGACAAGAAAACGGGCAACATGCCTTCTGCGGAGGAGATAGAGAAGTTCCAGCAGAACCTGCCGGCCATGGAGGCGATCCTGAAGGACAAGGGCGCGGTCAAGGTGGCCGATGTCAAGGTCTACGTCAGGGGAGATACCATGAAGGGACCGTTGGCGGACGGCTGGGAGAGGACGGTGGAGGAGTTCGCCGCCAAGCTGCTGTAAAAAAGGAAAGATGGGAAAGGGGTTTGGCGGGCCTACTTCTTCTTTTTCAGCAGGAACACGGCGACCGCGGCGCAAACGGCCCCGGCGATGATGGCGATGACGATGTAGAGCATGGTATTGTCTCCGCCTCCATTATCCTCGTCATCACCACCGCTCCCGCCATCGGCCGTTGGGGTGGCGTCCTCCGATGAGGTCAGCGGGCCTTCGCCGACATCGTTCACCGCGCTGACCCTGTAGTAGTAGGTCTGGTCGTTCACCACGGCGCTGTCGGTGTAGGTGGTGACGTCGCCCAGGGTTATCAGCAGCGTTTCTGAGCCTTCCGAGGTCCCGCGATACACCTTGTAGCCGGTGATGTCCCAGCCGCCGTCCGTCTCCGGCGCCTCCCAGGTCAGCGTCACGGTGGCGTTGCCCGTCGTCGCCTGCAGGTTCCTCGGCGCTGACGGAGCGGAGCCGGTCATGACTGACACCTCGTTGGAGAACGGCCCCTCGCCCTGATCGTTGACCGCCGTTACCTTGTAGAAGTAGGTGGCGCCGGGCACGACATCGTCATCCTGATAGGTCAGGACGTTTCCCAGCTCGGCGATCATGGTCAGCGCGCCGGAGGTGTTCCCGCGGTACACCTTGTAGTTGGTCACGGCGGAACTGCCGCTGCTGGCCGGCGTGGTCCAGGTCAGCACGACCGCGTCACCGTCCGCCTCGCCCGAAAGGCTGGGAGAGGTGGGAAGGTCCGGATCGGAGGAGGCCTCGTTGGACCGCGGCCCCTCGCCCAATGCGTTCGTGGCCGTGACCTGGTAGTAGAAAGTGGTGCTCGGCAGGGACATGGTGTCAGTGTATGTCAGCAGGTCCCCGACCCTGTACAGATACTCCAGGTCTCCGGAGATGGTTCCGGAATAGATGGTGTAGTTGAGTATGGGCGAACCGCCATCGCCCTCCGGCGCCTCCCAGGTCAGTATGACGTCGTTGCCGTCCAGCGTGGCCGTGAGGTTCCGGGGAGCGGATGGAACGGTGGCCGGGGTGGCCGTGGCCTCCGCCGACCGCGAACTTTCACCAATGGAGTTCAGCGCGGTGACGGCGTAGTGGTAGGTGTGGCCGTTCTCCAATCCCAGGTCCGTGTAGTTGAGCTGGACCCCTAGGGTGATGAGCGCGGTCAGGTTTCCGCCGACATCTCCCCGGTAAACCATGTAGCCGGTGATCGGCGAACCGCCGTCGTTGAGGGGCGCGTCCCAGGATATCTCGACGGTGCCGTCACCGGGGTTAGCGACCACGTTGGTCGGCGCCCCTGGTACGGTTATTACCAAGGTGTCCACGGTCACGTCGGCCTTGAGGCTGTAGACGCTCGCTCCCATGGAGTTCAGGGCCGCGACCTTGTAGCTGTAGTTGCCGTCGCTCAGGCCGGCGTCCACGTAGCCCAGGGCGTTGCCCACCTCGATCAGGTCAACTCTGCTGTCGGCCAGGTCGGTCCTCTGGAGAACGTATCCGGTTATCGCGCAGCCGTTGTTCATCTGCGGGGCGGACCAGCTGAGCGTCACATCATCGTCGGAAGCGACAGCCGCCAGCCCGAAGGGCGCCGAGGGTTCGGCGCGCAGCTGGGCGTGCTTCACCGCCTCGCCGGTGTAGTCGACGTAGCTGATGTGCACGGTGCTCTGGGTTCCTGTGTCCAAGGATATGTACCTGCCCACATCGCCCGCGCAGTCGACCGTGGCCACGCCCCAACCGCCGTCGACGAGGTTGTCCCCCTGATGGTTGATCGCGATCTTGAGGTCGTCATCATTGTTGTCGTAATAGGCGATGTACATCACGCCTGAATCGCTCATCGCCATCGACGTGTAGAGACCGGCGTGGATGTCGATGGTCACGGTGTTCCAGAAGGCTCCTGTGTTGATGGACAGCAGCAGCCTGTCGTTGGTGGTGTCGTAGTAGCTCACGTGGGCCATGCCGTAGCCGTCCAGGACCATGGAGTTGTGCATGCCGACGTTGAACGCCGGGGCGTTTATGTTCGAAATGTCCCAGACGCTCTCGCCCCAGGCGCCGCTCTTGTACACCGCGTACTTGAGGTCACCGCCGGTGGTATCGTAGTAGCTGATGTGCGGGCGGTAGGTCGTGCGGGTCAATTTCTCTATGGCTATGGAAGAGTAGCTCCCGACGTCATTGGTGCTGTTGTCCACAGTGCAGTATTCCCATGTGCCTCCGGCATTTCTCGCGCACCTCAGGTCCCCTTTGGAAGAGGCGTGATAGCTGATGTAGACCACATCATTTCCGTCGACCGCTATGTCCGTAACTGAGCTGACGCCCACATGCCCGTCCAGGGTGACGTTCTTCCATCCCCGGTCGGCGTTCGTGGCGTACTTCAGCCTTCCGTTGACGGAATCCAGATAGCTGATGTGCACCTTGCCGTTGGAGTCAAGGACCAGGCTGTTGAAGTTGCCGGCCTGAACTGAGCCAGCTCCATCCACAAGCGTATGGACCCAGGTCCCGCCGGTGTTGGTCGCGTACATCAGGCTGGTGTTCACAGTGTCGTAATAACAGACGTGCGCCCAGCCCTTCGCATCCACCTTCATAGACGTGTAACCGGGAGCAAAGTTACCGAGGCCTTGGCTTTCAAAGACCGTGGTTATCTTCCAGGCGCTGTTCGTTACATACTTCAAGCCATCCCTTCCGCCGGTGGCCTCGTAGTACGATATATGCGCCATGCCCCCGCTGTCCAGGGCCATCGAGGGGGTCTCCACCGTGGTCCCTGCGGAGGCCACGTTGATGAAGGACCATCTGCCATCGGCGTTGTTGGCGTATCTGATCCACTTGTCCGTTGAGCTCAGGAAGCAGATGGACACCGCACCCTTGGAGTCCACCGCCAGGGAGGCGGACTCCCCGACGTTCGGGGCGAGCGTACGATTGGTCCAGCTCCCTCCGGCGTTCGTGGCGTACACCAGGGAGAAGTTGCCCATCTCGCGGAAGGCCACGTGGGCCTTTCCGTCGGCGTCGACGGCCAGGCTGGTACCCTGCCCGAACAGCCTTCCGCTGGCCGCGATATCAAAGGTCCAGGTGCCGCCCACATTGTTCGCGTAGACGACGTCGCTGCGCTGGTCGGCGCCAAATCTGTGGGCCCGCCGGTACGTCAGGTGCATATCGCCGTTCGCGTCGATGAACAGGCTGTTCTCGGTTCCGACGTAGTAATAGTCGATCATGCATTCCTCGAACAGGCTCACCTGCCATGAGCCGCCAGAGTTGGTGGCGTACCAGAGGTCCTGTGCATCATCTGTACCGTTGTAGAAGAAAATGTGAACGTTCCCGGCGGGATCGACCTTGAGGGATGACGTCTGCGAGTAGCTTACGGCGATCTGCGCCAGGACCTCCGTGGTCCAGTTCCCTCCGGCGTTCGTGGCGTACTTCAGGTACCCCACCTTGTTGGTCTCGTTGGCCCTCTCCAGGTAGCTTATGTGAACGTTGCGCCCATCGTCAATGTCCATGGAAAGGCGGGCGGCGACGTCCCCCGCGCTTTCCACGAGCTCGGTGGCCCACGAACCGCCTGCGTTGGTGGCGAACCACAGGTCCCTGTTCATGTAATCGCAGTAGGCGATGTAGACATTGCCGTCCTTGTCCAGGGCCAGGGCGCTTCTCTCGCCCACAAGGGCCCCGGGATGGACCATATCGGTGATCCACACGTCCTCGGACGCGAGGCAAAGGTCGTATTCCTTGTCGTCATGGTAGGAGATGCGCACCCGGTCATCGGGGGCCATGGCGAGCGAGCAGTAGTATCCAGTGGTGGGCAGCCCGTCCACAACCGAGACGTTCCATTCGGTGCCGATCATCTCCGCGAACTTCAGCACGCCGTGGCTGCTGTCGTAATACGCTATGTGCGGGACCCCTTTGGAGTCCACGCCGATGCTTGAGAACTCTCCGACCTCTTCGTCGCCATCAACTATCTGCGAGGCCTCCCAGGCCACGCCGTCGAAGTGTTTGTAGATGAGGTCAAAAGACCCGCCGTCGTAATGGCTGACGTGTATCTCATCCCCGAAGGTGGCGATGGAGGCAAAGTAGCCAAGCTCATCATCGCCGGCCGTGAAGTCCAGGGATGCGGGGCTCCAGCCCATGCCAGGGGCCTTCTGGGCCATCCTGAGGAAATGGTCCGTACCGCTCCTCACCTGATAGACGATGTAGATGTAACCGTTCTCATTCACCTCAATTGAGCAATGCCAGCCCACATCCTCCCCGTTCTCGTCCACCAGCACCGGGGTGTTCCATACGCCTCCGGAGTTGTTCGCGTACATCAGGACGTTGTTGTTCCAGCTGGTATCGCTGACGGTGTACGCTATGTGGATGACCCCGCTCCCATCGATGAATATGTCATTGTACAGCCCGCTGACCTTGGGACCGATGACCATGCTCTCCCAGCTGCCTCCGGCGTTGGTGGCGTAGGTCAGGTTCTCGAACTCATCGTAGTAGCGCATGTACAGCACGTGAGCATGACCGTCGGCGTCGACGGCCAGGCTTATCTCCTGCTCCACGTCCACCATATCGTTCAGGCTCTCGATCTCCCAGGTCCCGCTGGAGTCCGTGGCGTAGTAAACGGTGTAATCGTTGTACTGCGCGTAGGCGATGTGATTGTGCCCGAGATCGTCTATGGCCAGAGAGGTGCTCCAACCGGTGTCCTCGTCCCCGTCCACCACCTCCAGGGCCCAGCCGTTGGTCGTTCTTATAGGGCTGACACGCGCCGCCCCCACCTCATCAGGCGCGACCACGACGATCACCGTGGACATGATCATCAAGATCGCTAGCAGCAAAGCGCCAGCCTTTCGGCCTTGAAAATAAACCCCCCGCGAAATATCATGCGGAATACATTTTTCAGAGGAATATATAATGACTTGACCTCGATCATAAAGATAGAAGATATCCAAGGCTTGTCGAGATTGATCTTCTGAATGACAATACCGCAGCTGATCCAGGAAAGTAGAAGGAAGAGGTTTGGACGATCGTTCATTTCTTTTTCCTTAGGAAGAAGAAGGCGACACCGGCGATGGCGGCTATGGCTACGATGGCGATGATGACGAATAGCATGGTGCTGTCACCAGAACCGTCATCGTCCCCGCCCTCCGCTGAGGGAGTGGCCGAGACCGAGGGGGTCGATCGTCCCTGATATTCGAACCCGTCTTCCTCGCCACGTCTCTGATCGATGAATGAACGTTCATTCATTCTGCTCGCCCGAAGCTTGACCTGTTAGATTTAATACCGTACGACATTTAACCCGCAAGCCACGGAAGCGGACAGATGGATGAATCGATACCCCCCACCGGCCCCGGCAACCTGAGGGACTACCGAGAAGCGTACGGCGCTTTCAATTGGGCATCGTTGAACGAAGAGTTCGACTGGTCCCGAGGCGGCCCCTACAACGTGGCCGCGGAAGCGGTGGACCGTCATGCCCGGGAACGCCCGGAGAAGGCGGCCATCCATTCGGTGCGCGCCAACGGCGAGGTGCACTCGCTGACGTTCAGGGAACTGTCCGGCCTCTCCAGCCAGTTCGCGGACGGCCTGCTCAAGATGGGGCTGGCCCGCGGCGATCGCGTCTTCGTTTACCTGGACCGCCGCTCGGAGCTGTTCGTGTCAGTTATAGGCATAGTGAAAATGGGCGGGATCGCCTGCCCCCTGTTCTCTGCCCTGGGACCCGAGGCGGTCAAGGACCGCCTCGCGGACGGGCGGCCCGCGGCGATCGTGACCTCGCCTTACCTTTTCGAAAGGATATCGTCGGTTCTGAAGGACCTCTCACCCGGCCCCAAGGTCATATGCGTTGGCGGGAGGGCTGAGGGCGCGATGCCGTTCGAGGACGTCCTTGCCTCCGGTTCGCCGGACATGATCGCCGTGGACATGCGGCCCGACGAGCCGTACATCATCCATTACACCTCCGGATCCACCGGCAAGCCGAAAGGCGTCGTTCTCCCGCACCGGGCCATGCTTCAGCAGCTCTCCGGTGCGAAATACGTCGCGGACCTCAGGGACGGCGACATATTCTGGTGCACGGCCGACCCGGGCTGGGTGACCGGTACGTCCATGGGCATTTTTGGTCCCTGGTATCTCGGAACGACCATCATATCGTTCGAGGGGAGGTTCGACGCCCGCTCCTGGTATTCCCTGATAGACCGCTTCAAGGTAACCGTGTGGTTCACCGCGCCGACGGCGCTGCGCATGCTCATGAAGGCGGGGGACGAGGTCGTGAAGGAGTTCGACCTGGGTTCCCTGAGGCACGTGTGCTCGGCCGGCGAGCCGCTCAACCCGCACGTCGTCCGCTGGGGCATGGAGGTGCTTGACCGCCGCATACATGACAACTGGTGGCAGACGGAGACGGGAGCGCCGTGCATATCCAACTTCCAGTGCATGACCGTCAAGCCAGGCTCCATGGGCAAGGCCGTGCCCGGCGTCGTGGCGGCAGTGGTGGACGAGAACGGGATGGAACTGCCCACCGGAAAGGAGGGTTTCCTTGCCCTGCGACCGGGATGGCCGTCCATGATGACGGGCATATGGGGCAACGTCACCAAGTACCGCGAGTATTTCTACGTGCCCGGCTGGTACGCCTCCGGCGATCAGGCATACAAGGACGAGGAAGGATACATCTGGTTCCTGGGCCGGGCGGATGATGTGATAAAGACCTCCGGGGAACGCCTCGGACCGTTCGAGGTCGAGTCCGCCCTCATCGAGCATCCATCGGTCGCTGAATCGGCCGTGGTCGGAAAACCGGACGACCTGCGCGGGGAGATCGTGAAGGCGTTCATCGTCCTGCGCCCGGGGAACACGCCCTCGGACCGCCTCAAGGAGGACATCACCAACTTCGTCCGCGTGCGCCTGGCATATTACGCTTATCCTAGGGAGATAGAGTTCGTGGACGCCCTGCCGAAGACGCGCTCCGGAAAGATCATGCGCCGGGTGCTGAAGGCCAAGGAGGGCGGCCATGACACCGGCGACCTGTCCATGCTGGAGGACTGACAGGGCGGCTCGATCGCTTAGGCGCGGCAGGGAAGTTCGTCCGTCAGAAGACCCTGATCGCGGCCATCGGATCCTAGTGCTCTTTCCAACCGGCGACCTTTTCCTACATTAAAAAGTGGGACCGCAACCTGCTAATAACGTCGTTGAACATCTCTGCAGCAATGGGATTGTTTGATAAGGACCCCTGCTGGGCCCGAAGGACCGCCGGGGCGTTGATCATGGTGGCCGCCTTCATCGTTCTGATGGGCATAATCACCAGCGAGGCGCTGTACCCAGGATACCATACCGGGGAACACGACATAAGCGACCTGGCCTGGGAGGAGCCCTCCGCGACCATATTCAACACGACCATGATCGTGGGCGGGATAATGTACTCTTTGACCGCCATACTCCTGCGCAAGGCGGGATTGCCCCGATCGGTGACCGTTCCCGCCTTCCTCATGGGCTTGGGAGGCGCCGGTGTGGGAATTTTCCCTCTCTACACAGGAACGCCGCACGTCATCGCCGCCCTGATGACCTTCGGCGGGGGCTCCATCACCGCCCTCATGGCCGGAAGGACCGCCGATCCCCCGTTCAAGCACATATCCCTGGCCCTGGGAACGATCGGCCTGATCTCCCTGGTGCTGTTCGCCATCATGTGGAAGGGAGAGCCCTTCGGACCGCTGGGCGAGGGCGGTATGGAGAGATGGGTGGCCTACGCCAACATGGTCTGGGCCATCGGATTCGGCGGATACCTCATGAACAGCGGGCTCGATAGTTCCAAGTCACGGATGTCCTGCTACCGCCCCTAGTATGCCGCGCAGAGAAAGCGGGACCGCCTGCCAATGATGACCAGAGAGCTGGTCCTGCGGGCCTCGACCGGTACATACGTGCGTGCGGGTCGGCCGGAAAGGACTTGCGGATATGGATGACCGTCCTGGACATGAAGAGCTCCTACGATGCGGGAAGCGTGAGGAGCTGTTGTGGCTGTAGCATCTCATGACCGCGGGGAACTACCAGGCCATAAGGGGGCAGAACTGGAGGGCGTACGACCTGGTGACAAAACGAGATCGCATCATCGACATGACCGACAGGAAGGCCGTCCCGCTTGGAAAGGCCCTGCCGGTGGCGGACCCCGTGTTCGCCTGGAGCGCGAGATCCGGGCGGCTGGCCAGGCCAGTATGCCGGATGGAGGACGGTGAAACCCCTGACGCGGCAACGATGAATAGGTGCGTACGGATATGCTGCATGAGAACATGAGAGAGGTACGGCTCCGGCATCATCACCTGCTTTGCACCCGCACCTTCGGCGGTCGCGGCTATGACCACCGATTCGTGGCCAACATGGAAGAGGTGGTATCCAAGCTCCGTTCACCGGACGGATTGGTGGTTCGCTTGTGCGCGTCCTGCGACGACATCTGCTCGCAATGCCCCAACGCCGTGCGCGGATCGTGCAAGGACCACGGCTCGGTGATGGAGAAGGACCGGGCCGCCGCCCTTTTCCTAGGACTGCCGGAGGAGGCGCTGCTGCCCGCCGGCCCATTGCTGGAGCTGGCCAGGGAGCGCATGCTCGGACTGGACGACATACGGCAGGTCTGCGGGGACTGCGAGTGGGCCGGCCTCTGCAACGAATGGTTGAGGTCCAACCGGCCGTAGAGTGTCGCAAGGCCCCGTGGCAACTGTTTTGTATATTGCCCATCCTCCTAGTGGCATGGACGCCGAGCTGAGAATAGTGTTGGACATGACCTTGCTGATGGTCATATCCGGCCTGTGCTCCCTTGTTTTCGCCAAAATAAGGATGCCTCCCATACTCGGCTACCTCACCGCCGGAATAATACTGGGCCCGACCATGTTCCCCCAGCTCTGGGTGGAACAGACCACGGTGGTGGTGCTTTCGAACATAGGCATTGTGATGCTGATGTTCTGGATAGGGCTTGAGCAGAGCGCGTCCAAGCTCAAGCGCGTAGGCTCCAGGCTGGTGCTCATTGTCACAATGGAGATGACCCTGGTTGTCATAATCGGATACCTTGGCGGAATGGTCATGGGGCTGGGAAGCACCGCCTCCATATTCCTGGGGGCCATAATCTCCGGCACCAGCACGGCCGTGGTGGTGGGAGTCCTTCAGGCAAGCAAGACCATAGACGGAGAGCAGGCCACCGCCATCATGAGCATAACCGTCTTCGAGGACGTAGGGCAGGTGATCATCCTTTCCATGGCCGCCCCGCTGCTGGCGGGCGACTCCCCAGCGCTCGGCTCCACCGTCAACATGGTCATCGGCCTGATAATATTCTTCGGGCTGTCGATCATGATGGGGCTGGCCTTCGTCCCCCGGATCATGGACCGCATCGGGGACCGGTACCCTTCGGAGATGGTGTTCATCGTGGCGACGGGCATGGCCTTCACCATGGCCCTTCTGTCCTCGTCCGTGGGCCTGTCCATAGCCATAGGCCCGTTCCTCATCGGGCTGATCGTGTCCATGTCCCTGTACAGCGAGAGGATCAAGGCCAAGGTCATACCGGTGAAGGAGCTGTTCATGGCCGTGTTCTTCATCTCCATCGGACTGCAGATCGATCCCCGGATGATCCTGGACAACCTGACGCTGGTGGTCTCCATCGCCGCCCTGTTCATATTCGGAAAGATGGTGGCCGTGGCGGTAAGCACCTACATGTTCGGCTTCAAGGCCAAGGACAGCTTCGTTGTGGCGGTATCGCTGGTGGCCATGGGGGAGTTCGCCTTCATAATCGCCAAGATAGCTCTGGACGCGGGATTGCTGTCCCAGGAGCTGTACTCCTCTGTCATCGGGGCGGCCCTGATCACCATGATCACCCTTCCCCTCGCTTCCAAGTTCCAGGGACGGATCTTCTCCGGACTGGTGCGCGTCACGCCAGGCAAGCTCCGTTCGGCCCTGGCGCGCATGGACTCGGTCAAGGAGGTCGCCACGGCCAGGAACGTCATGATGTCCGATGACCGCCGCAGGCTCGGCGGCCACCTGACCCGCATCTTCATGGACTACCTGTACATCGTGCTCATCCTGCTGGTCTTCAACCTTGTCAGCGGACTGGAATCCGCGATCGAGGAAGTGGCCGGAGACCTGGGACTGCTCCCCGGCGCCGCCCTGCTCTTCATCATGCTGCTGGCGATATCACCTGCGGTGGTCAGTATCTACCTGCAGCTGAGGAAGGTCACCGCCAGCCTGACGGATATGGCCATGCGCTCCCGTCGCATCGCCGAGGGCGACCGGAAGAACGTGTACCGCATGTTCACCGATATAGGGGAGATCGTCATGTTCGTCCTGGTGATGGCACTGCTGGTCCCGTTCGTGCCTGCGGGAATGTTCACTGCGCCCCTGCTGTTCCTGACCATCGCCATCGGCGTAGCTGTGGTCGCGTTGCTGGCCCGGGATGCCCTGAAGAGCTCGTACGTGCGATTCCTGGAGATGGTCATCAGCTCCGGCCGCGAGGACGGTGCCGAAGAGGAGGAGTGAGGGGCGCTCGGCCGCGCCCCTCACTCCTCCTTCAACGCTTCCAGGAACTCCTCTACCGGTATTGCCGATATGGTGGCCGTCTCCAGCGTCCCGCGCGAGCCCAGGGCCACCATGATCTTGGCCACCGTCTCGTTCTCGCCCGCCTCAAGGATGGTCATGAAATCGTACCTTCCCAGCAGGGCGTACTGATCGATCACCTTGGCCCCCATCCTGGTGATCTCCCTGTTGACCTCCTTTAAGCGCTCCGGCCTGCCCTTCAAGGTCTTCCTGCCTTCCTGGGTCAGTTTGGACATTACCACATACACACCCATTTTATCCCCTGATAAGACCTTGGCATTACCAGGAATTATAACTTTGCCACGGTCAGGAGGAGGGCTCCTCGTACACCTTCACGTTGCGGAAGTTTATCCAGAAGGCGGTCACCGCGCTGATGTATATCAAGGCGGCCAGTACGAAAGGGAGGGCGAAGTATCCTGCGGCCAGCATGGCCCCTCCGATCATCGTGGTGACGCTGTTCGGGACCCTCCACACTATGGAATTGATGGCGCTGGCTAGCCCGCGGTCCTCCTTGTCCACTATGCCCATCAGATAGGAGTCCATTATTGGCCCGGCCATGTTCATCATGGCCGCGCGTACGAGGTAGACCGCCCCCGCCCACAGGGCTCCGGGCATGAAGGGAATGGCCAGCATGAATATCGTGGAGAGGCCCTGGGTCATCACGATGGCGGGCACCTGACCGTAGCGATGGGCCAGGCGGGGGCTGAATATGGCGGCCACGCCGATGGACAGGGAGGACAGTGCCAGTAGTGGGCCGGAGTAGGCGTCCGGTATGCCGTACCTTAGGAAGAACCAGGTCGGTACAAGGGGGATAATCAGACCGGCACCTAGACCGATAAGGGTGTTGTTCACCGAGAAGTGCAGAAGGGTCTTCTTGCTCCTCTCCTTCAGGAACGTTCCCCGGCGCAATCTGGCCGAGGGGGCGGTGTCCACGTAACCCCTGAGCAGGCGATGGACGGTCAGCGGCGACATCAGCGTCACGAAGCCCAGGAGAAGGAAGGTCCAGGAGTGCAACTGCTCCGAGGTCCATCCGCCGATCTCCATGATCCAGGGGAACGCGAAGGGCAGCGCGAACCCCAGACCGCTGAGGGCGCCGTTGACGATGAAGGACATGGAAAAGGCCATCTCGCGATTGTCCACCGTGGTCTGGTCGGCTATCATGGCGTTCCACGTGGATAGGATGGCCCCTTCGGCGACGCCGGAGATCACGGCAGCCGCCATGTAAAGCCAGGGGTTTGCGGAGAACGAGCATATGAACATGGAGAAGGGAAGAAGCGTCAGGCCGGCCAGCAACAGCCTCTTCCTACCCAACCGGTCGGACATGAAGCCGAACGGGATGGCGCTGATGATCATGGCCAGCCCGGAAAGGCCGATGATCAGTCCTACCTGCCCGGAGTCCACGCCCTGCTCGGGCAGATAGGCGGCGATGGCAGTGGTCAGGTAACCATAGCCTATGGCGCTGAAGGACGTCAGAAGGATGAGCCACTTGACCTGAGTGGGTACCTTGGTCCCGTTCCCACCGTAAAACCTTGCCCTAGCGCCCATCATGACACCTCCGACTTCCCCGCATTACTGAAATGGTCAGGACGGCGAATAGGGTTCTGATATCAGATATTTGCGGTGACCCATCAACGTTTCATTGGTAGATCGCGGGGTGTTCGGGAAGAGCGGGCCGAGAGGCCCGTGCCCGGTCAGGAGCTAGACAGACCATTCATCCCCGAGGCGGTGGATCTCGTGAGGACGCGCGCTGACCGCGCCCATCACGGGGAGTGGGACCTCCTGTCCAGGGTCCAGCGGAAGATTGGTCCAACGGCGAGCAACGGGGGACGCTGGAGAGACCGTGTGAAGACCGGGGAGATGGCCTCCAGACCCTTTGAGCCGGGAGAGCGGCATTTGAGAGCGGTAGTACGTTCCTGTGATGGGATACCTGACCTCGGAGGAGGGCCAGGCGATGCCTGAGGAGTTCAGGGACCTCGATACCCGCGTGGTCCACGAAGGCCAGGACGGTAGAGAGTTCGAGAGAGGACAGGGCATGCGCCTGGCACGGGAGGATGGAGATCGGGCGGTGCCGGGCACCCGGCAACGTTTACGGTGGAAAGGACGGGTACCCGGAGAACGGGGTGCCGTCGGGGTACGACCTTCTCGACGTCCCCTGCGGATGGAGATATCCTGTCTGCGGAGGGAAAGGACACCTTCGAGCAACTCTGACGGAAACGATTATGTTGACCGATAGACCATCCATCGGACATGAGCGACGGGGCGGGAAGAGAATTTCAGAGGATGACCAAGCATCGCCGGGACCGGTTGGTCGGCGGTCACATGGACTGGGACCGCAAGCCGGATACGTACAAGGAACATGCCGATCGCCCCAGGATGCCTCTGCCTGAACCGGGGCACCCCGGATCGTCTCTGGACGATCTTCTCAGGAGGCGCCGCAGCGTCCGCCGCTTCGCGGACGAAGCTGTGACGGCGGAGGACCTCTCGTACATCCTCTGGGCCTGCATGGGCATAACCAGGAGGGGAGGGGGTCATGAGTTCAGGACCGCCCCGTCCGCCGGAGCGTTGTACCCGGTGGAGACCTATGTCGCCGTTAACGATGTGACCGGCCTGGCCCCGGGCATCTACCATTACTCCATACGACATCATGCCCTGGAATCGATCAGGAAGGGGCATCTCGGCGAGGAGCTGGCCAGGGCTGCCCTGGACCAGGGAATGTGCGCCAAGGCCCCTGTCGCTTTCATATGGACCGCGGTGTTCGAAAGGTGCCGCTGGAAGTACGGGGAGAGGGCCTATCGTTACGTGTACCTGGATGCTGGCCACATCGCCCAGAACCTGGCCCTGGCATCCTTGTCCCTTGGGCTTGGCAGCTGCCAGATCGCCGCCACATTCGATGACGAGGTCAACGAGCTGCTCGGCGTGGACGGGGAGGAGGAGAGCGTTCTCTACATGAGCGTGGTCGGGCGCCCGGAAAAAGGCGCAAACGATTAATCATCATCCTCCCTTCATATCCTGATGCTCTGCCCCAACTGCGGTAATCATCCCTCGCCCAACGACAAGTTCTGCTCGGAGTGTGGGACACCGAAGGCCCAGTTCGTCGATGACAGCCCGAGCCCCGCTTCGGCGCAGGCCACTGGCCAAGCGCCGCCGCGGCCGGCAGCTGAGGGGCCGGAGCGGCCTGTCGCGAGCGCCCCGTCAGTGCAACCGGGGCCCCAGGAACCGTATCAGGAGCGTCCCGTGACGGTACAGCCTGGCCCGCCTCCGGCACGGAGCGCCGCGCCGCCCATGATACCGGGGCCGCAGCGGTCGGCCCCGCCGATGATACCGCCGCAGGCCCTTTCAAGCCCTTCTCCGGCACCTGCCCCGCGACCTCAACAGCAACCTTATCAGAACTATCCTCCAGCCCCCCAGGCGTCGCCTAGGCAAGAACCTTATCGGCCTCCGGCACAGCAGCCTCAGCAGTATCCCCCGCAGGGACCGGCACCGTATCAGCCCGCTACTCCAGTGGCACCGCCGCAGCCTCAGCAGTATCCCCCGCAGGGACCG
>JAAYDU010000005.1 GCA_012729095.1 Methanobacteriota archaeon
ACCGACCTCGCGACCGACGCCGATAACGACTACGGCTTCCTGGCATCGTCCGTAAGCGCATCGAACATCAATGTCAAGGATTATTATTATCAGGCAACCGGGAATCGCTCGGCGCTGCGGGGGGGCTCTTGGACCGCTGGGACGTCCGGCGGGGCCTTCTTTTGGAGTCTGAATCCTGCGGCCTCGTATTCGTATCGGAGCGTCGGCGCGCGCCTGGCTTTTGTGGGGTGATGGATACATGTCACTAAAATTTACAGTTACGAAGAATTTTGAGAAAGGAGTTGTTTAGAAATGTTAGACATAAACTTGGTATTGTTCGGATTGGCCGCTGCGGGAGTAGCCGTGGCGGTGCGGTTCTACGACGTGCCTAAGACCGAGTTCTCCTGGGGGGAGTTCGGGAAGGCGTTGGTGGGTTCGGGAATAGCCGTGGGGCTTTCCATGTGGATGTTGGGATTTGATAACATATTCAAGCCGGAAATGTTCGCTGTCGTAGCTGGCGCTGGCGTCGGCGGTATGGCCTTCGTCCGGGGATTCATCGACAGATTCAAACCCAAGGAATAAACGCATTAACCTGGGGATGGGGGATTTGGAAAATATGCCATTTAACGAAATGACCGACAGGGAGCTTATAATCAGACTTTATGCTAAGATGGACAACCTGAGCGACGATGTAAGCGAGATAAAGCAAACCCTGAAGGACCGCCCCTGCCCCTCGGAACTGTGCAGCGTCCACGGGGAGGACATAGCCAAGCTGAAGTACCGCAATCAGATGATGGCCTGGGCCTTCGGGGCCTTCGGAACCGTCATCACCCTGGCCATATCCATCATAGCCCTGGTGGTGATGTAGGTGGCCTACTCCGCCGCCACCGAGCTGAAGGCCCTCACCGGGGCCACCCTGGCCGATTCTGACCTGGAGGCGATAATCGCCCAGGCCGACCGCAGCATCGACGCACAGCTCAGGAGGGCTGGGATCAGGAACGCCAATTCCACGGACCTGAAGATGGTGTCGCTGGAGTACGCCATCGCCGGGCTTTTCACTAGGTACCGCTTGGACGGCACCAAACCTGCCTCCCTGTCCCTGGGCGAGATGTCCATGAGCGACTCCATCGACTCGGCCATCGCCGCCCACCAGGCCAAGGGCGATGCGATTCTGACGGACATCATCAAGGGAGCGAGGACCTACCGGCAGATAGTGAGGGTTGTGAACAGATGCTAAGCGGGACCAGGACCTGGCTGAAGCAGAGCGTGACGGTCAAGCCCTACACCGGGCTGAACGACTACGCCGAGGCCAGCTACGGTGCCGGAGACTCCGTGGCCTGTCGCATCCAGCTCACCGACGAGCAGGTGATCGGAGCCGACGACACGCTGGTTCACGCCACCGCCAAGATTCTTGTGGACGGGAGCGCAAGCGTTTCAGTTTCCGACAAGGTGACGCTGCCCAGCGGAGAGGAGAAGCCCATCCTGAAGCTGAACACCATCACCGGACCCGCCGGTGCGACCTACCTGAAGGTGCTCTATGTCTAGGATAACCCCGGAGGTCAAGGCCGAGGTGCGGAACCTCAAGGAGGAGCGGGAGAAGCTCCGCAAGCTCAAGGAGGGCTTCCCGAGCGAAGTGGAGAAGGTTCTGTATCAGGAGGCGTGGAGGGTCATGGGCATCTCCATCAAGCAAGCCCCGATTGACACCGGACGCCTTCGAGCATCGGCACGTGTCGATTTGCCTGTCCGGGAGGGGAACGCCATCTCCATCCGGCTGAGCTACAACACGGACTACGCGAAGTACGTCCACGAGCGGAACGCAGGAGGCTTTCCGGTCAATTATAGGGCACCCGGGACCAAGTCCATGTTCCTCATTGACCCGCTCATCGAGAACATCACTGAGATGGAAAGGAGGATCTCTAGGAGGCTCGAGAGGATGGTGATGCAACATGATGGCTGATGACGTCGCAGAATACTTGGAAGACCAAGCGGTCGGCACGGTAGGGACTAGCATCTTCGTGGGGCACATGCCGGACGCTCCAGCTGACTGCATAGCGGTCATCCAGAGCGGCGGAGAGTCGCCGGAGATGGCCGGACCGATAAGCGGACAGATAGAACGCCCCAGGCTGATCGTGCGGGTTCGCAACACCAGCTACGCCAGCGGGGCGAGCAAGGCCAACGACGTGCTCAAGGCCCTGCATACCGCCGGAGAGGTGTCCCTGAGCGGGCACCGTTACCTCTTCATCCGGGCCGTGGGCTCGGTCAATCAGCTGGGGAGGGACCATGAGAACCGTTCCCTGTTCAGTCTGGACTTCGTAGTTACCAAGGAGATGGACTAATGCCTAAGCATGTCGTGAAGAAGTACCGCATCTACACCAACGGGAGGGACGCCTCGGGCGACTACAACCGGGTGGACCT
>JAAYDU010000038.1 GCA_012729095.1 Methanobacteriota archaeon
CACCATCATGGCCAAGGCCATAATCCCCGAGGAGCACCCCCTCTCGCTAGGCATGATCGGCATGCACGGCAGGGAATGCTCCCGCAGGGCGCTGTTGGAGGCGGACGTGGTGTTCGCCATCGGCGCGCGCTTCTCCGACCGCACCATCGGTTACGACAACGAGGTGTCCAAGGACACCAAGGTCATACATCTGGACATCGACCCCATGGAGGCGGGGAAGAACTCCCGCACCAGGGTCCGCTTGGTGGGGGACGCCAAAAAGGGGCTGCAGATGATCATCAAGGCCCTGGGCCGTTCCAAGGGAGAGAGCGCCTGGAGCCAGCGGATCAAGGAACTGGCCGAGGGCTGCGTGTGCAACCTGGACATAGACGAGGGACTGATCAAGCCGCAGAAGGTGCTGTTCGAACTGAGGAAGGTCCTGGCCCCGGACGCCTACGTGGTGACAGAGGTGGGCCAGAACCAGATGTGGGCCTCCCATTTCATGCGCCTCAACGACCCCCAGCACTTCGTGACCTCAGGCGGTATGGGCACCATGGGCTTCGGCTTCCCCGCGGCCATCGGGGTCAAGTACGCCCACCGGGACAAGCAAGTGGTGGACATGGCCGGCGACGGCAGCTTCCAAATGGTGTTCCAGGAGCTGGCCACGGCCATGACCGAGGAGCTGCCGGTGGTGGTGTGCCTGCTCAACAACGGCTGGCTGGGCATGGTGAAGCAGTGGCAGAAGCTGCAGTGGGACCGCCGCTACAGCAGCACCGAGATGCGCAACAACCCGGACTTCGTTAAGCTGGCCGAGGCCTACGGGGCAGGCGGGGTGACGGTCACCCGCGCCAGCGAGATAGAGGACGCCTTAAGGGACGCCTTCAGCTCCGACGTGCCCTTCGTGGTGGACATACGCATCGATCCCGAGGAGGACATGCTCCCCATGCTGCCCGGCGGGGTTTCCAGCAAGGACGGGACCATACGCAATCGCTGCAAATGGAACCAATCATGCCGCTAGGTTAGAACATTGTAAATAATCGGGAAAAAATGCGTTAAGACGTTCAACGGTGATCTCATGGCAAGGATATATCACGAGTCAGACGCCGACCTGGGTGTCCTGAAGGGCAAGAAGGTCGCGGTAATCGGTTTCGGAAGCCAGGGAAAGGCGCAGGCCCTCTGCCTGCACGACAGCGGACTCGACGTGACCGTCGGGGTCCGAAAGGATGGCAAGTCCTGGGTCGATGCCAAGAAGAACGGCCTCAAGGTCGATACCGTGGCCGGCGCCGTGAAGGGCGCGGACGTGGTCATGGTGCTCATTCCCGACGAGGTGCAGGGGGATGTCTACAAGGCGGAGATCGAGCCCAACCTGAAGGAGGGGGCGGCCCTGGAGTTCGCCCACGGCTTCGCCATAACCTTCGGGACCATCAAGCCGCCCGAGACCGTGGACGTTATCATGATGGCGCCCAAGGCCCCCGGCCCGATGGAACGGAAGGTATTTTTGGAAGGCTTCGGCGTTCCCGCGCTCATCGCCGTGGAGCAGGACCATTCCGGAAAGGCAAAATCCATCGCCCTGGCCTTGGCGAAAGGACTGGGCGCTACCAAGGCCGGTGTGCTTGAGACCAACTTCCGCGAGGAGGCCACCTCCGACCTGTTCGGTGAGCAGGCCGTGCTGTGCGGTGGCGTGACCGCGCTGATAAACGCCGGGTTCCAAACCCTGGTAGGAAGGGGATACCAGCCGGAGATCGCCTATTTCGAGTGCTTGCACGAGGTGAAGCTCATCGTCGACCTCATCTATTCCGGCGGAATGATGAACATGTGGAGGAGCGTCTCCAACACCGCGGAGTTCGGAGGGCTGACCACCAGGGACCTGGTCATCAACGAGGATAGCAAGGCGGCCATGGAGAAGATGCTGGACCGCATATGCTCCGGGGAATTCGCCAAGGAATGGCTGGAGGATGCCAAGAACGGCATGCCCCGCATGAGGTCCCTGGAAAAGGCCGAGGGCGAGAGCCAGGTCGAGAAGGTCGGCACGGAGATCCGCGCCCTCTTCGAGAGCAGGAAATAAGGAAAACATTTTCACCTCTCCACCCTTTCCCTCACCGGGGAAAGGGCATGGACCGTATTCTTATGCGCACCCGCTACGAGCGGTGGGAGATCGAGCTGAACGACACATTGGCCGCCTTCAAGCTATTCGAGGCTTTGCCGTTGGAGAGGGAGATCAACGCTTGGGGCGGGGAGCTGTACTTCGCCGTGCCTGTGGAATGCGAGCTGGAGAACGGGCGCAAGGTCATGGAGGTGGGCGAGGTGGCCTTCTGGCCGGAGGGGAACGCCTTCTGCGTGTTCTTCGGGAGGACCCCGGTGTCCACCGCGTCCAAGCCCGAGGCCTACTCCCCGGTTACGCCGATAGGCCGGGTGCTAGGCGATGTCAGCACCATGTCCGACCTGTCGGACCGCACCCAGGTAACGCTTGAAAGGCTTGATTGATCACTCGCTTCCCACTATGTCCAAACCGTCGAACCTCACGGAAGGGATGATGCAGTTGCGGTGCACCGTCACGTCGTTGCCAACCGCGCCGACCCTCTTCAGCGCCTGGTAGAAGTTGCCGACCAGCAAGCACTGGTCCACATGGCCGACGATGGCGCCATCCCTGACCAGCTTGGCGCAGCGAACCTCCAGGGCGAAGCCGCCGGTCACGCTGTTCACGTCCGGCGCGGCCAGCTTCTCGATGACCAGCCCCTCCTTCATGTCCGATATCATGTCCTCAACGCTTTGGGACCCCGGCCTCCAGGCCAGGTTGACCGGTAGCGTGGTCCCCCCGCGACGATAGAGGTTCAGGGCGTCAGAGGGGTCCCGGCGCAGGTAGTTGCCGGTAGCGGCAACGTTGCCCATCTGGGCGTGGTAGCTGTCGTACAGCAGGGTCTTCAGCGTCCCGCGTTCCACCAGGGGTCTCTCCCTGGTAGGGCTTCCCTCGTCATCGTAGCAGCAGGAAAGAGCGGAGCGGGGGTCCCAGGGCTGGTCCCTCAGGTTCACCAGCTCGTTGCCGACCTCCTTGTTCAGCATATCCGCCCAGGGGGACCTGTGGCGCAGGGCGTTCTCCCCGTCCAACGAATACCCCACCGAGGTCAGGAGCATCTCAGCCAGCTCATCCGGGGGAAGTATGACCGGTCCGGTCATCTTGCCCTTGAAGTGCTCAGCGCCCTGGGCATCCTTGGCCTTTCTGGAAAGCCTTTCGCCCATGGCCCGGGTGTCCAGCGACGACAGCCCGGAGGAGTAGTGACACTCGCATCCCTCCCCCGGATCGGCGCCCTTGGTCATTGACGTGAAATGGGCGTAGACCAATGTCCCCATCTCATGGAAGGTGGCCCCGTTGCTGTTGGTGAGGGCCCTTTCCAACAGGGCCACCCTCAGCAGCCCCCGGGGGACCTTCACGTCCTCACCGGCGGCCTCGACTATCTCCTCCACCTTGGACCTCAGATCGAAGGTGGTGGCCATCGCCGCGTCCTCCTGCCGGACGTCCACGTGCCCGACGGGTTGCGAGAAACCGGGAAAGCGCTTGAAGTAGGGGTCCGGGCGTGAAAGCTTGGCCAGAGCCACGGCCTTCGCGCCGCACTCCTCCAGGTCCCTGGTGGTGTGATAGGTGGAAGAGGACTGCCCCATCTTCCCGTTCAGCAGCACACGTACGGAGATGCCCTGGTCCAGTTTCTCCTCCAGGTTCTTGACCCTGTCGTCATCGATGTAGGCGGTCAGGGACCTGACCCGCACGAGGTACGACTCCGCCTCCTTGGCCCCCTCCTCCAGGATCTTGTGCACCGACTTCTTCGTTATCCGTTCAAGGTCCATTCAGTCACCTCCCAGCACTATCTTGAAGCGGCAATGTGGCCCTCCTGATGAAACGGGTACCCAGTCCTCTATGCCCTTGCCGCAGGAACCCCCATCGAGCTCGACCGTGTTGCCGACGGCGTCCCCGGTCCTCAGTATCTCCAGGGCGTTTCCCGTGAGCGTAAATGAGCGCAGCAGCTTGGTGACCTTCCCGTTCTCGATCAGGTATCCCCTCAACGCCTTGGCCTCGAAACCACCGCCCACCGGGTCCTCCATGCCGCTGATCATGCGGTCCGTGAGCACGCCGAACCTGACGTCGGAGATCATGTCGTCCAGATCATGATCGCCCTTCTCGAAGAAGGTGTTGGTCATGCGCACCCACACCCTCCGGTCATAGCTCTGCGCTCTCCCGTTGCCCGTTGGAGCCACGCCCATCTCCGCCGCGGTCTCCAGGGACTGCATGTACCCCTGGTACACCCCGTCCTTGATGATGGTCGTGCGCGAGGACGGCGTGCCCTCGTCATCGAACGGAATGCTCCCCCTGGCCTCCGGGACCGTTCCATCGTCCACCATGGTTATGAGCGGGGAGCCCACCTGCTTGCCGACCATGTCCGTGAGGAAAGACCGTCGTTTAACTATCTCGTCCGCCTCCGACGCGTGCCCCATCACCTCATGTGCCAGGAGCCCGGATATGCTGGGATCCGTGATGCACGTCAGAAGCCCTGACGGGGCCTTCTCGGCGCTCAGCATCTTCAGTGACTCCTTGGCCGCCTCCCTTCCGAAGGCCTCGAGGTCCGCCTCCTTGACGACCTCGTATCCCAGTCCCCCTCCCTTGATGTCGTAGAAGAACTCGGTGCGCCCCGCCTCAGCGGCCACGGCCTGCACCATTATCGTGGTCCTGACCTCCTCCCAGCTGAGCTGGCGTTCGTGACTGTTCACCAGCATGTTCTGCCTAGTCTCCTCTCTCAGCACGGAGTTGGTGTTCACGATCCGGGCGTCCACCTTCTGCGCCCTGTCCATGTCGAGAACGGCCTGCACCTTCTCCTCCATCGGGACCTGGGTCGGGTGATGCCTGACGCTGGCCTTCAGTTCCAGCTTGGCCTCCCCGGTGTCAGGTATCGGCTTTCCCAGAGCGTTCCCGGCCAGGGCGCTCCTGGCCGCCTTCGCCGCCGCTTCCATGATGACGCCCTTGGACACGTCCACCGTGGTGGCGTAACCCCAGGAACCCTTCTTCCTGGCCCTGAGGCACACCCCTCTTATCCGGTCCTCTGATATGCGGCGCACGGCGGCGTCCACCACCGCGATGCCATTGGTCGTGATGGTCTGATAGCGAGCGTCGCAGAAGTCCGCTCCCTCCGCCCTCATTCTCTCCACCGCCATCTGCAGTTCGTCCATCATCGTACCACCCTCATTCCCTTGTCAGCATCGGTCAGCATATCGTACCCGTCCTCCGTGATCAGCACATCGTCCTCGATGCGCACCCCGCCCTTCCCCCGTATGTACACGCCAGGTTCCACGGTCACCACCATTCCGGCCTTCAGGGGAAAGTCGTAGTTGGGGGCAAGCCTTCCCCCGTCGTGAACGGAGAGCCCGAGGCCGTGCCCGGTGGAGTGGACCATGAGGTCCTTGAACTCACTGGCGTCTATCACCGCCCGGGCGGCGGCGTCCACGTCCTTGCCGTTCACCCCGGCCCTTATCACCCTGAGGGCGGCCTGCTGCGCCTCGGTGACCACCTGGTACATCCTCTTCTGCCAATCCCTGGGTTCCCCGAAGAAGAAGGTGCGGGTGATGTCCGAGCAGTATCCCTCCACCTTGCATCCGAAATCGAACAGGGCGGTATCCCCCTCGTTAAGGGAAATGTCCTCCGCGCCGTGATGTGGCTCGGCCGAGCTGGCCCCGAACGAAGCGTTGGTGCTGAAGGCGGTCCCGGACGCCCCCCTCTTGGTCATCCGGTACTCCAGTTCCGCCGCGGCCTCGTACTCCTTCATTCCCTCTCGGAGCACCGACGGTATCTCGTCAGCCACCCTGGAGGCTATGTGACAGGCCTTTCGAACGCGCTCCACCTCCTCCCTGTCCTTGATCAGGCGGGCCGCCTCCAGTCCTTTGCTCGCGTCGACCAGCTCGGCGTTGGCAGCCAGCCTCTGCACCTCCAGGAAATTGTTGTGCACTATGCCCTGTCCGTTGAAGCCTACCTTGCGGAACCCCTTCATGAGGTCGGTGGCGATGTCCTTGCGGTCCTGCGCGGTGCGGTACGTCAGCACCTCAGCCCTGCTCCCGCGGGCCGAGGTCTCCTCCAGGGCGGAGGTTATGATGATGGAGCGCCCGTCAGGCGTTATCACTCCCAGGCAGCCCTCGAAAAGCCCTGCCCGGGTCCCGGTGACGTACGGGAACGCGACGTCCAGGAGGGGCTCCTCCCCGTTCATTATCACGATGGCGTCCAGATCGCTCGGGCAATTGGAGAATATCCACTTCACTCGCTCCCTCATCCCTGTCACGAGGGCGGAAAAGGAGTTGGCGGTATTTAGGAAATCCCTAGATGCCTATCCAAACGTTGTCCGCTATACGCCTTATGGCGGCGATGGCGGAGAGCGCCGCCAGATAGCTGGTGGCCGGGTTGGAAGGGAAGGGCAGGTTGTCGGTCTCGCACACTATATGCCCGAACTCCCCCTTCACATCAAGGTGGTGGGAGTTGCAGTCGCACTCGGGATCGCAGACCAGCTTGACCATGGTCTTGTCCAGCCCTATCCCGATCAGGGATATGGTGGCCGACACGTTCACGTTCTTGGGGAAATGCTGCACGGCTTCCCTGGCCGGTCCCTCGAACAGCACGGTCCTCTTCTTCAAGGCGTTGACGTCCACGCCCTTGGACAGCAGGTATGCGTTGTCCTGGAAGCTCTTGGGACCCTTGGTGGAGGTAAGCTCGACGCTGTGGATCGCGTCCGCCGAGGCGGAGTGAAGGCCGTCCGTTCCGCATATGGCCCCGGAAGGGACGAACAGGCGGCCGCCCTTGCGCTTGGCCACGTTGAAGCACCTCTCCCTCGTGTCATCGTCAGCGAAGGCCCCCACGCTCATGACCAGGACGTCCACGCCCATTCCCAGGACGATCGGTACGTAATGCTGCACGGCCTCCTGAGAGGCCGCCTCCACCACCAGGTCCACGTTCTTCAGATGGGCCTTGATGCTCTCGTCGGTGTGGGATATGAACTTGGCCTTCTTGCACCGGGAGGCGATCTTCTTCGCCCTTTCCTCGTTCTTGTCGGTGATGTAGAATATGTCAAATTCTTCCATGCCCTGGATGGTCTCGGCCAGGGTGGTGCCTATGGCCCCGCTGCCGATGATGAGGAGTCGCATCAGCGCTTAATCATCGAACCCCGATATAACCTTGTCCCCCGTCCCCAGCACGTGTTCGGTCTTTGGTGGGGGGCGTGATATTTTAAACACATCCTTCCATTCTGCGATCATGAGGTACCGCACCCTGGACCACACCGCGGACGTCATGGTGGAGGCGTTCGGCAGCTCCCTGGAGGAATGCTTCGCCAACGCGGCCTACGCCCTGACGGACCAGATGGTGGACGCCGGAAAGGTGAGGCCCAGGGAGGAGAGACAAATGGTCACGGAGGGGCACGACCACGAGTCCATGCTGTACAACTTCCTCTCCGAGATGCTTTACGTCTTCGACGTCACCGGGATGTTGTTCTCCAAGTTCGCCGTGACCTTCTCCGGCCTCGAGGTGCATTGCCAGGCCTGGGGGGAGACCTACGATGCTCTGAGGCACGAGCCGAAGAAGGAGATCAAGGCCATCACCTATCACATGATGTCGGTGGACGCGGAGCGACCGTCGGTACGGGTGGTCTTCGACATCTGAACCGGGAACGGAACATCCATCGTTATCATAATAAGGGGACCCTCCTTTATGCCATCACCGCAAGTGTGGAGGTGAGATGAACGGAGTTCGATGTATTGGACGAGGTTTTCCCCTTCGAGGGAAAGGTATTCGTTTCCGACCTGCAAGGGCCGGTCACTGCCAACGACAACGCCCGCGAGCTCACCGCCTCCTTAGTGGAGAACGGGGAAAGGCTGTTCCAGGCGGTACGGAGGTACGAGAGGGTACTGGCCAACATCTCCCGCAAGGAGGGCGTGAAGCCGGGGGACTCCCTGCGGCTCATCCTCCCTTTCCTCAGGGCGTTCGGGGCCACCGACTCCTCCCTTCTCCGGTTCTCCAAGGACAGCATGCGCATAGTGCCCGGGGCGGACAAGACCATGCGCTTCGTCCAGGAGCTCATGTCAAGTTTCATCTTCAGCACCAGCTACGAGCATTACGTGGGGGCGGCCTGCGATCGGATAGGCTTCCCGTTCGAGAACACCTTCTGCACCCGCCTGAGCATGGACACTCTGGAGATCGAGGAATGGGAGGTGGAGACGCTGCGCAACCTGGCCAAGGAGATCGTCCGGCTCCCTCTGCTGGAGGTGCCGGAAGGGGCCACGAGCGTCAGGGACATGAGCCCTGACGACCGGCTGGTACTCCGCCGTCTGGACGAGATATTCTGGACCGAGATGACCGACATGGCCTCCTATCAACTGGTGAGCCAGGTCAACCCGGTGGGCGGGGATGAGAAGGCCACCTCAGTGGTGGAGATCTGCAAGCGTCTCAGCGTGCCCTTGGAGGACTGCATGTACGTCGGCGACGGGGAGACCGACAACCGGGTGCTGCAGGTGGTCAGGAGGAGCGGCGGCCTGTCCGTCGCCTTCAACGGCGATCTCTCCGCGCTGAGGGAGGCGGAGGTCGGGGTGGTCTCGGAGAACTCCATAGTCACATCGGTACTGGCCGAGCTGTTCCACCGCGGAGGGCGGGACGGGACGCTGGAGGCTCTGGAGGACTGGTCCCTGGAGGGGCTTCGGGAAAGCGGTGCGGTGCACGAGTACCTGCTGAGGGAGTTCTCCAGGACCTTTCCCGGCAATGTTCCCATGGTCCGCCGTCTGGACAAGGACTCCCTGCCCGCCCTCTTCAAGGCTAGCGCTACCATGCGCGAAAAGCTGCGTGGCCCAGCCCTCCTCTAGCGGCCGTTCATCGCCTTGATCGCGCTGGGGACGATACGTTAAAATACGCTCGGTCGTCTGACTAAGCGCATGTCTTCTCTGCTGGTCAGGCTGCTCCGGCCCCGCCACCCCCGGGTGGGCGAGGCCATCATCCCCGACCCCGAGATGCTCGACTACTTCTTCGAGGAGTATCAGCTGGGGGGAGTGACCCGTTCCCTGATCCGCCCCGACCCTCCATTGAAGGGCGTCAGCCAGAGGCTGCCGCTAGGTACCGAGGGCCCCAAGAAACAGGACGGCCTGGTCGGTCCGATGGATGTCTGGCTGGTGCACGACCTGCTCAACGACCTGATGAGCTGAGGCCAGCTGGCCTTTTCGTCCTAGGCGCCCTCAATATCAAAAGCCTGAATGAACGTGTAACGATTTTATAGGCCGAGGGGGTAGGTCCACAGGTCTATCATGAGCGATGACCAAGACAATGGCCTTAGCCGCCCGAAGTTCCTGGACCTGCTGCGCACCCTGCAGGGATGCGAGGACAGGGAGTCCGCCGTGCGGGCGGTCATGGACGCGGTGGCCGGCGTGTTCCGACCGGGGTTGATCTGCTATCTTCCCGAGAACGGCGACCGCCCCCTGGGCGACCGGGGGGCTTGGACCAACGGGGTGCGCCTTCTTCCGGACCAGATAGTCAAGATGTTGCCGTCCAAGAGGGGCTTCGCCCTGGCCGTCAAGGAGAAAGGGGTCCGCGTGGGGGTGCTATGTGCCGACGAGGTGGAGCATCCCAGGTCGCTGGACAAGGAGCTGTCCATGCTGTTGATGATCCCGGACGCCCTGGAGATCGCCTTCTCCAACATCCGTCTGATGAACGATCTGCGCGATTCCCAGGACCGGCTGGCCCAGTTGTCCGAATCACTGGGCGTGGCCAACAAGATACTTCGTCACGATATCGCCAACGAACTGCTGGTCATCAGTTCATCGCTTGAACTTTACCAGCTCAACAACCGGGAGAAGGACCTGCTCAGGGCGCAAACGTCCCTGCAGAGGATGCAGAACATCATCACACAGATGAGGGAGCTGGACAGGTTCCTTTTCTCCCGCGCCGAGGTGGTGGCCACCGACCTGCGCGAGGTCATAGACAAGGTGATGGCTGGCATGGAGATCCCCTACACGGTCGTGGGCGGGGGCAAGGTGCTGGCCGACCCCGCCCTGGCAGCGATAATCGAGAACCTGGCCAGGAACGCCAAGAGGCATGGCAAGGCCGAGGGCATGCTGTTCACGATCACCACGGCCAACGGTCGCACGGTGCTCACGGTAAAGGACGATGGAAGCGGCATAAAGGAGGAGTTCCTGTCCCGGGTCTTCATGGAAGGCGTCGCTTTCGGCGAGTCCCGTGGCACCGGCCTCGGGCTGTACCTGGTCATGAGGACCATGCAAAGGTACGGGGGGAGCGTGACCGCCAGGAACGATCCGCGCGGGGGGGCCGTCTTCGAGATGGACTTCCGGTCCGCTTGAGCCCCCGTCAATCGTGGAACACCATGTTGCAGTGGTCCACCACAACCGAGCCGTTAGGCACCTTGCCGTTCCCCCTTTTCCTCTCCTTCTCGCACTCCGCCTTCAGCTGCATGATCTCGCCGGACGGAAAGTTCACCACGCCCTTGGCGAAGGTGCCCAAACGAACCACGTCCCCTTCCTTGAAGCGGCCTTCCACGGAAGTGATCCCGCACGGAAGCAGGCTGCCTCCGTCGCGCAGCGCCGCCTCCGCACCCGCGTCGACGGCGATCTTGCCCCTGGGACTGGCGTAGAGTATCCAACGCTCCCTGTTCGTGTACAACGACCTAGCGGAGAAGAACGTTCCGAGGTTCTCGCCACGCACCACGCGCACGATGACGTCCTCCGTACGACCGTTGGCGATGACCGTGTTGCATCCCGCGCCCATGGCGATGCGGGCGGCGTTTATCTTGGTCCTCATCCCTCCCTTGGAGCGGTTGTTGGTCCCGCCGCCGGCCATCATCTCGATGTCCTTGGTTATCTCGTCGACCGTGTCAATGAAGCGGGCGTCCTTATCCGTTTCCGGATTGCGGTCGTAGAGGCCGTCAACATCGGTGAGCAGAACGAGCAGGTCGGCGTCGACCTTGCTGGCGACCAGCGAAGAGAGCTTGTCGTTGTCGCCGAAGGTCTCCCCGATCTCGTCCGTGGATATGACGTCGTTCTCGTTTACTATGGGTATCACGCCAAGCTCGAACAGCGCGTCCACCGTTTTTCTCAGGTTAAGGTAGACCTTGCGGTCGGTGAAGGCGTTGTACGTCAGCAGCAGCTGCCCGACCGACTTGCCATGTCTGGCGAAGACCTCCCGATAGGTCAGCATGAGCGCCGCCTGTCCGACGGCGGCGCAGGCCTGCTTGTGCGGTATGTCCTTCTGCACGTCGTCCAGCTTCAGCTCGCTGCTGCCGGAGCCTATGGCGCCTGACGTCACGATGATGGACTGCACGCCCATCCTCTCCAGCTCCAGGACCTGGCGGGCTATGCCATCCAGATATGCGGAATCTACGTTGCCGTCCCCGTCGCATATGGTGTTCGTACCGATCTTGATGACCGCCCGCGTGACGCTGATGTCCCTCATAGCAATTTCCTGTGGGTGAACTCCCTGGCATTGTCTCCCGCGTAATCGGCGACGATGTGACCGGAACCCATCAGGCGGTACTTGTAAATGGTCAGCCCCTCCAGGCCTACCGGTCCGCGGGCGTGGGTCTTGTTGGTGCTTATGCCAACCTCCGCTCCCAGTCCGTACCGGAAGCCGTCCGCGAAGCGCGTGGAGCAGTTCCACATGACCGAGGACGAATCCACCTCGTCCATGAAGCGCTGCGCCGCCCTCTCGTCAGAAGTGATTATCGCGTCGCTGTGATGCGAGCTGTACCGGTTTATGTGCTCCACCGCCTCATCCAGGGAGGACACTATCTTAACCGAGAGGACGAGATCGTCGTACTCGGTGCCCCAGTCCTCCTCCGTCGCCTCTTTCATCTCCGCGATCGAACGGGCTCCCTCGTCCCCTCTGAGCTCGACACCGGCCTGGTGGAACCTTTCGGCCATGGCCGGGATGAACGTCAGCGCCACGTTCTCATGGACCAGCAGCGTCTCCATGGCGTTGCATACGGCCGGGTACTGTACCTTGGCATCGAAGCACACCCTGGCGGCCATGTCAAGATCGGCCGACCCGTCGACGTAGGTGTGGCATATGCCGTCCGCGTGACCAAGCACCGGGATCTTGGTGTGCTCCTTGATGAAGCGCACCAGCTGGTTGGACCCGCGGGGGATGATCAGATCGACATGCTGGTCCAAGGCCAGCAATCTGTTGATCTCCTCGCGGGTGGACAGCAGCTGTACCGCCGAGGAGAAACGCTCGTCCAGGTCGGTGATGGCCTTCAGTATGACCTTGGACAGGATCTCGTTGGTCCGATGCGCTTCCGAGCCCCCCTTGAGCATCACGGCGTTACCGGATTTCAGGCACAGGGCCGATATCTGCACGAGGGCCTCCGGCCTGGCTTCGAAGATCACGCCTATGACCCCTATGGGGCAGGTGACCCTTTCCAGCATAAGTCCCGAGTCAAGCTCGGTGCGCGCGACCACCCTTCCTATGGGGTCCTCCTGTTTTATCAGGGAGCGAAGGGAATCCACCGACTCCTTGATCTTGGAGCGGTCGTAGCCCAGGCGCTTGACCATGACCTTGGAAAGACCGGCCTTCTCCGCCTCATCGGTATCGGCCCGGTTGGCATTGACGATCTCATCAGCGTGCTCGAGCAGGGCGGCGGCGATCTCCTGCAGCGCTTCGTTCCTCACAGCCTGGGTGAGGCTTTGCAGGCGGTAGGAAGCGTCCTTGGCGTTCCTGGCGGCGGTCTCTACAGCGTCCATGTCGAATCATGGCATGACGGGGGAAATCATGAACCTTTCGACAAGGGAGGTCGAATAAATATGTGCAGCCAAGGGCGAACAACGGGCTGGGGGCGTTCCCAGGTCTTTCAAAGGGACGTTCTCACCAGGAAATAGCTCACAGAGTTGTTGTTCTTCTTGTCCTTGAGTGCGCCCAGCTTCTTGAGTTCCTGCACGGCGTTCATGCACTGCGCCTTGGGCAGCTTGGACAGGGAAGTGGCCTTCTCGGCGCTGACCGCCTTGTCCTCGGAGACGGCTCCGGCTCTGATCAACGCGTTGAACAACTTCTCGACTTGGGGGGATACCATGAGGAGCGGGAGAATTTTTTTTATCTATTATAGATTGTGGTCCCCCCATTTGTTCTATAAAAAAATAAATATATTTCAATATCCAGGGAACATCGTACTTTTGGCCATCAAAGGTCGGTCAGGTTGCGTAAACGTCTCGAAAAGCGGTCATAGGGCAGTGGAACCCGCTACGGTCCAAGGGGAAGGAGGCCCCCTCCGCCGTTGGTATGGAGGGCGCGCTCCTCTCAGACCTTACCGTGCCCGGACTCCACCCTGACCTTGTTGACGTCCAGAAGCTCGTGCCTGGTCAGCAGCGACAGGCCAGTGTTCATTCCCAGTATCTCAACGGCCAGTATCCTGTCCGGATCTTCAAGGTCCACCGTTCCCCTGTTCAAGGGGTCCGTGAGGTAGGCGATGAGGTCGTCATAATGCTCGTCGAAATGCCGCTTGTGCAGGTGCATCATCCAGGTCTCGCTTTCCCCTATGCCCTTCCCCATCTCCTCGGCGGCCTCCCTGATCGTCTCCTTCCGGGATCCGACCCAGCTTTCTATAGGCACCCAGTGATGGGTGTACTGGAACCCCACCGGGTCCTCGTGGCACAGGCGCTTCAGCTGGGCGACCAGGACCTTGGCGTCCCCTCCTACCCTTATCAGGAACACTCCCTCCACCTCGCAGGTGTCCAGCATCTCCACGTGTGCCCCCATGTCCCTCATTCGCTCCCGCACTTCCAGCTCGGAATGCCCCCTTTGGTTCCCGTGAAAGGTCACCAGGAGGTTGTAGGCGAACATTTTCCACACCTCGATATCACTTTGGCGTGCGCCCACAAATAACTTGCCCTCTCCAAGAGTCGCCGCCCGGTCCGCTCCAGGCGCGCCCGCTGGGTCGGCGATGGACGAATGCTCGTTGTATCCGTCCCTCCACGGAACGGCTTCGATCTCAGATTATGCCCAGTTCCTTTCCGATGGCCTCGAACTTGCCTATGGCGTACTCCAGGTCCTCCTCGGTCAGGGCGGCGTTCATTATCGTGCGTATGCGGGCCTTGTCCTTGGACACCATGGGGAAGACGATAGGCAGCGCGAAAACCCCTTCCTGGTACAGCCTCTCGCTGAGGCGTTTCGCCTTGGCGCTTTCGCCGACCATCACCGGTATGATGGGCGTGACGGAACGCCCCGTGTCAAAGCCCAGGTCCTGCATGGCCTTGCGGAAATGTTCCGTCCGCTTCCACAGGTTCCGCACATGCTCCGGTTCATTTTCCAGCACGTCGATGGCCCCTATGCAGGCGGCCACCACCGCCGGGGGATGCGAGCCGCTGAGCAGCCACGTGCGCGAGCGGTTAAGGGCGAAGTCCTTCAGCTCCCTGGAACCGGATACATGGCCTCCGACCACCCCGAAGGCCTTCGAGAATGTGCCCATCTCCACCTGGACCGTGCTGTGGTCCAGGCCGAAATGGGAGACTATGCCGCGGCCGCCCTCGCCCAGCACCCCCTCGCCGTGAGCGTCGTCCACGTACAGCATGGCCCCATGGTCCTTGGCCAGCTTGGCGATCCTGTCCAGGGGGGCCATGTCCCCGTCCATGGAGAACACCCCGTCCGTTATGATAAGAATGCGGCGGTAGGCCGGGTCCTTGCGCTCCGCCTCCTCCAGCTTCGAGGCCAGGTCGTCCGCGTCGCAGTGCTTGTATATGGCACGGTCGGCGGACGTCAGGCGGACGCCGTCGATGATGCTGCCGTGGTTGAGCTCGTCGGAGATTATGAGGTCGCCCTTTCCGGCCAGCTGCGGTATCAGGCCGGAATTGGCGGCGAACCCCGTCTGGTACACCAGGGAAGCGGGGCGCCTCTTGAAATTGGCCAGGCGCTCCTCCAGCTCCAAGTGCAGGTCCATGGTTCCGGCTATGGGCCGCACCGAGCCGGATCCCACCCCGTGGGTCTCGATGGCCTTTTTCGCCAGGGCCTTCATGTGCGGGTGATTGCTCAGCCCCAGGTAGTTGTTGGAGCAGAACATCAGCACCCTTTTCCCGTCGACGTCGCACCAGGGGGTGCTGGCGCCCTGCAGCTTGGCGATCCTCCAGTCCAGCGATTGGTCGACCAGGTCTTGGTACTCCTTTTTCAGGAACGAGGTGGGGTCTCTTATCTGATCATCTCCGGCGTGCTGCTTATATCGCCCTTCCGGGTAGAAGTCCTTAACGCCTTATCAGAGGGTGCCCGAGGCCTTCCTATCCCTGAGCTTGGTGAACATGTCGTCGGCCATGCGCTCAAGGCTCCACTCGGTCCTCCAGCCCCAGTCCTTGGCCGCGCGAGAGTCATCCATGGAGTCCGGCCAGGAGTCCGCTATCGCCTGCCGGAAGTCCGGTTCGTACTCGATGGTGAAGCCGGGGCTTCTCTCCCTCACTATCTCTGCAAGGTGCGCCGCGGAGAAGCTGTGCCCGTTGAGGTTGTAGCTATGCCGCGTGCTTATGCGCTCCGAGGGCGCTTCCATGACACCGATGGCGGCGTTAATGCAATCGGGCATGTATATCATGGGAAGCACCGTGCGTTCGTTCACGAAGCATGTGTAACGGTTATTGCGCACCGCCTCGTAGAATATGGCGACAGCGTAATCGGTGGTGCCTCCGCCCGGGGGCGTCTCAGCGCTGATGATACCGGCGTAGCGCACGCTGCGCACGTCCACATCGTACTTGCGATGGTAGTAATCGCAGAGGAGCTCCCCGGCGACCTTTGTCACCCCGTACATGGTGGTGGGCTGCAGAACGGTGTCCTGCGGCGTGTTGACGTGCGGGCAGTTGTTGCCGAAGACGGCTATGGAGGAGGGCCAGAACACCTTGATGTCGCGTTCCCGGGCGACCTCCAGCACATTGATCAGGCCGTTCATGTTGAGGTCCCAGGCGAACTGGGGTCTCTTCTCCCCAACGCCGGAAAGAACGGCCGCCAGATGGTACACGGTCCCGATGTCGTGCTTCTCACAGAGCTCGTCGATGCGCTCTATGTTCAGGACGTCCCCGGTCTCGTACGGTCCGGACCCCAGGACCGCCTCGGAAGGCGTTCGACTGTGACCGACCCCGATGACGTTCTCTCCGCCGAACCGCTTCCTCAGCTCCAGGACCAGCTCCGAGCCGATCTGGCCAGTTGCGCCCAATACCATGGTCTTCTTGCTCACGGGAACACCTTCATTTGACGGACGTTCCGGGAACGCTTGCTGAGAATATAAACGATGGAATGACAAGGATTGGCACGAAAGGATGGAAAAGGGCGGCCCGGCCGGGCCGCCCTGTTTGAGCTCACTGCTTCTTTTTGGCCTTCGCATCGGCCTTCTTGCGCATCTTCTCCTCGCGGCCTTCCCGCTGAAGACGGCCAGGGGCCCACCAGGCCTTCTTGCCCATGACCGCCAGGCCGGCGGGCACGATGTAGGTGCGCACCACCATCGCGTCCAGAAGGATGGCGACGGTCAGGGCGAAACCGAACTCCTGCAGCATGGCGTTGCTGGAGAGCATCATGGCGCCGAACGCGCCGGCCATGATGAGGGCGAGGGCGGTGATGATGCCGCCGGTCCAGTCCACCGCGTCGACCACCGCCTCCTTGGTCTCCTTGCCCTTGTGTATCTCCTCGCGGATGCGGGTCAGGATGAAGACGTTATAGTCGATGCCGATGCCCATCAGCATGACGAACAGTATGAGCGGTATCAGCCATAGCACCGGCAGGCTGAGCAAGGTGCCGAACACGAAGTAGGTGAGGGCGAAGGCCCAGCTTATGCTCATGGCGATGGATATGACCGCGAAGGCCGGCAGCAGTATCGATCCGAGCACTATCATCAGAACGATGAATATGCCGACGACCACCAGTATCTCGATCTTGAAGAACTCGGAGTCGGTGTATTCCGCCGTGTCGTATAGGGCGGCGGTGACCCCGCCGACGTAGATCTCCGAGTTGGCCAGCTGGGGCTCCAGGGCCTTGAGGCCCACCAGGTCCGAGCGCAGGTCCTTGATGAACGACACGGACCCGGCGCTCTGCGGCTGCTCGGTCAGAACGACCGTGAGCAGAACGCTGCGATCGTCCTCGCCAAGGCCGGACAGCATGGACGACATTATCTGGCTTCGTTCCTCGTCGTTCATGAGGGCAAGGTGCCGGTAGTCTATCGTCTCTCCGAAAGGCCGGGTTATGCCGGTCACCTTCTGCACCTCGGGCCGCGAGGCGATGGAATCAGTGATGTTGTCTATGGCGTCCAAGTAGGCATAGTTGAACGTCGAACCGTCGTAGACCACCACGTCCCCGGTGATCACTATCTGCGTGGGCTGTATGCCTCCCGCGCCGAAGTCCTCGGTCATTGCCTTTATGCCGTCTATGCTCTCCGACTCTCCCATGGCCCCAATGAAATCGAAGCTGGTCTCGGCGGTGACGAACATGTACGTCGTCGGTATGGTGACCAGAACGGCCACTATCAGGACGACCTTGGCATGTTTCACGGAGAACGTGGCCGCCCGATGGAAGTAACCGTGGTTTCCGGCGGCCTTCTTGGCCATGAACCTGTCCCGGTAGTTCTCCCAGCGCTTGCCAGTGGTGGGCCAGAATATCCGGTTGCCCACCAGCATGAGTATGGACGGTATCAGCGTCAGTGCCACCAGGAGCGCGATGACGATGGCCCCGGCGATGATGACTCCCATGGCCTGCACGAACGAGAAGTCAGCCGTGGCCATGGCCAGGAACGCTATGATGACGGTGGAGGCGCTGGTGGCCACGGACTCACCGGCCCAGGTGATGGCGGTATGCACGGCCTGCTCGCGGTTCGCCCCTCTCATCCTCTCCTCACGGTAGCGGGTGACCATGAAGATCGAGTAGTCGGTGCCGACCCCCATCAGCAGGGCGAACAGCAAGGTCGATATCATGTAGTTCACGTCTATCACCAAGGAGGCGAGAACGAAAACCATGGCCTGGCTCACGCCGATGGCCACGCCGACGGCGCCTAGCGGAAGGAACTGGCCGACAACGGTCCTGAAGAGATACCCCATCAGGACCAGAATGACGATTATGGTGATGGGCTCGATGAGCGCCATGTCGCTCATGGACTGCTCCTCCATGTCCTTGGAGATGGCCGCAGCGCCGGTCACGTAGGTGCTGATCTCGAATCCCGCGCCATCCCTGGCATCCGCGATGATCTCTCTTATCTCCACGACCATGTCGGTCATGGGCGTGTCGCCGTCGTCGGTCATGTAGGCGGCTCCCACGCTGAAGGATATCATCATCATCATGGTGCGGTTATCAGGGGAGACGAAACCGGTGATCAGCTGTTCAGGCAGGGGGATGGGATAGGTTTCCAGGGTGCTCGTGCTGATCACCCTGTCCACCAGGGAGGCGACGTTTACCTGGGTGGTGATGTTCGAATAGTTGGGCCCTAGCTCGTAGACCTCCTGGAGGAAGGTCACGTTGGTTATCCCGGCCATCCCGGAGACCATGCCTATGGTGAAATCTTGCACCGCCGGCTGGCTGCTGAAGGTGGTCATGTTGAACCCGGAGACCACCGCCAGCATAACCTGCTGGTAGCTCTCGTCCAGCGGGAGGCTGGACACGAAGGCAGGGGCAACTGTGCTCACGCACTGCTCGGCGCGGGCCACGGGGTCCGTCGCCAGAGGCGTGGAGGCAGTGGCGTTCCAGGCGGTGGCGAACGCTCCATAGTACCCGAAGGCCATGGCGCTGGTGTTGGCGTCCATCTGCGAGGCGTACGTGTTCAGGGCGGCCATGGTCGTCGTGTAAGCGTAAGCGGAGGCGTTGGTCTCGTTCATGTCCGAGGCGTAGTAACCGGACCATGCCTGAACGTGCATTGCTGGCACGCCCCAGAACAGGAAGGCGCTCTGGTTCACCTGCTCCTCGGCCGCGTACATCTGCGGGCCGAGCTCGTTCACGGCCATGTAGAGGACGGCCGCGGAATAGGCGTATATGGAACCGATGTCCTCCACGAACGCCAGGTCGGCCGATTCCAGGTCGCTCTGCAACCCTAGCACGAAATCCCTGGCGTCAGCCGTGGTCATGTCGTCGGACTGCATCACGATTATGAGCGTGCTGTTCGCGACCGAACCTTGGAAGTTCTCTGCAATTATCTCAGCGGCGATGGTCGATTCGTTACGGTCCTCGGAGGTCATCTCCGAGTCGTAACTCACGACGTCGCCCAGCCCCATCATGGCCGGGACGCTGATCAGCAGCAAGGCCAGCCAGATGATGATTATGAGCTTGTAATGCTTTGTTACTACGTTCGCCAACCTATCGAATACCATGGATACGCCTCGTAAATCGATTCGGTCGGGCAACATCGAATATATTTATAGAGTTGTTGTCACTACGAGAGTGACATGTCCGACCTCATCAGCAACCTGCAGCACCTGGGGTTGAGCGAGTACGAGGCCAAGGCATATGTGGCCACGGTGGTGCTGGGCGAGGGTACGATCAAGGAGATAAGCGATGAGAGCAAGGTCCCCCGTTCCCGCGCCTACGACGTCATGGAACGTTTACTGGAGAAGGGCTTCGTGGAGGTGGGCAACACCAATCCCCGTTGCTACAGGGCGAACGACCCCGTCGAGGTCTTCGGTCATCTGGTGGAGAACGTGGAGAGGGCCAGGGACGAGGTGGTCAAGGCACTGGAGGAGCTGGGGAGCGCCGTCGAGCGCAGGGAGAACCCCATATGGACGATAAAGGGGGTGTGGGCCATCGATCACAAGGTAGCGGAGATGCTGGAGTCCGCCAGGAGGGAGGTGGCCATAATCTGCATTCACAGCGATTACCTGAAGCGTTACGCGAAACAGGTGGCATCAGCGTCCAAGAGCAAGGCGATAGTCGTGATGATGGCCGACGGAATCGAAGAGCTATCCAGCATTCTCGGGGGCACCAGGTTCTACCGAATCGGGCAGAGGGCCCTGAACTCTCCTGAGCCCATCATGAACGGGGCTATGATGCTGTCCGCGGAGGAGTCCGAGTATGACGTGGAGCTGATAATGGTGTGCGACCGGGAGGTCTCGGTCATCCTTTCTAAGGAAGGGAACGGTCACCGGGCCATCATCAGCAGCGGAACCGTTGTCGATTACTTCATTAACCGGATGATGGACCTCACCATGATGGAGGCCAAGGAATGCGAACAGGACGCGTCCACGGCATCGGTCAAAAAGCAGGTCATTAGATGACACTTGTTCAGGGTCCACCCGACCCGCGCCGGCGGTCCTCTGCGTTCCAGGGGAACGCTCGGCGAAATCCTGACGGATATCCTCCGCATCAAGGAAAATAGCTGAAAAAACACTACCAGGGCTAACCCCTACTATCATCCATCAAGATCGAACATCGGACCTCAGTAAGACATGGTCCAGCACATCCTTATTTTAATTCATATCTAATCATAAATACTTTAATTTTCACCATAACTGGCCTTGTTGCAAAATTACAGTGACCGGCACATGCCGGTCACTGCCAGCTGATGCAGGTTGAACATGATGAGCTTGCAACGAACCTCGTTTTTCCTCGCGTCATCTTTCCGACATCTTGTTCGATA
>JAAYDU010000039.1 GCA_012729095.1 Methanobacteriota archaeon
GAACGTTCGGCTTGAGCTCCACCCTGTTCTCCCCCTTGAAACCTGAGAAAATATGCCAGGAAGGGGTGATAAAACCAGCAGATAGATCTAACCGGGTTTGATCGGGAAAAAAGGAAATGGGAAAGGGGTTTGAGCGCGAGAGCGGATCACGGCTTGCGCTTCAGGAGCACCACTGCCGCCACGCCCACCACGGCTATGATGGCCACAACGGCGATGACGATCAGCAGCGTGTTGTCGCCGCTGCCATCATCCTCCGCCAACTCGGCGACAAGGGTCAGCTCGCCCAGCTCGTCCGACTCGCCAGCTATGACGGAGACGGTGTCGGAATACATATCGTATCCTTCCTCGTCCACCGTCAGCACGTAACTGCCCGGCGCCATATCGTTCAGGACGAACCTTCCCAGCTCGTTCGTCACTGCGCTGTGATCGCCGACGCGCACTGTGACATTGGCCAGAGGCTCGCCATCTTCGTCCACCAGCGTACCGGTCAGCGAACCGGTTCCGGCGGCCGTGGTGAAGGTCCAGTTCATCTCCACGGCGTTGCCGGCTAGGTCCTTTCCGGATACGGTGACGAGATATTCCGTGGCGTGCTCCAAGGCCGTGGGCGTGAACGTCAGCACGTTGCCTTCCCAAGCGACGTTCCCGGTGACGCCGTCCACGATCACGCTGACCGAGGTGGCGTTCATCCGCTCGGAGAACTCGACGACGACAACGGAATCAAGTTCCAGGTCGTCCCCGGTCGGCGAGACCTCGGCCGTAGGCGCGGTGGTGTCAACGAAGAACGTCACGTTCCTTTCGGCGACGTTCCCCGCCTGGTCATCTATTCTCACGAAGAGGGTGTGCTCTCCGTCACCGGTCACGGAGAATATCCATCCCTCGGCCGCCCCGATCTCCATCCAGGCGTCGTCATCGACCCTGGCCCAGGTGTTGTTTAGGCCGGAACCGTTCACGTTGTCCGATGCGGTCCACATGGCGATGCCGACGGTGTAGTTCAGTAGGTCTCCCTCAGTCGGGAAGTCGATTTCAAGCGTCGGCGCGATGGTGTCAAGGACCACCTGGACCTCGACCGTAACCGAGTTGCCGGCAGAGTCGTTCACCGTCAGCGATATCACGTTGAGGCCTTCCGCCAGCCCGACGTGGTAAAGGAGCGAGGCCGAGGTCCTTCCGGACACCGAGTCGGTGAGGTCCACCTCGGTCACCATCTCACCGTCCACGTGAACGTACAGCACGGCCGATGTCATTGGAACGGCGTCCGAAACGTCGGCGGTGACGGTCACGCTGTCATGATCGGTGTAGACGGTCGTATCCGGCGTGAGTTCCACGGAAGGCCCGGTGACGCTGACCGTGACCGAAACTGAGCTTGTATTGATGTTTCCGGCAACATCGGTGACGCGCACAGAGATCGTCCAAGCGCCATCGGTCAGCCCGTTCACGGTGGCGTTCTGTCCCGCGACCACGGACCAAGACGCGCCGTCATTGCTTATCTCCGTCTTCGAGATTCCGTTGGCGTCCGAGGCGGTCCATTTCACGAGCACGGAACCGGTGTTGTTGTAGGAGCCGCTCGCCGGGGAGGTTATCGTCAGGGCGGGCGCCGTGCCATCGATGGTGAAGGTCACGGTATCGCTTCCCTCCCGCCCCGTCAGGTCTCTCACATGAACATGCACGGTGTGCGTCCCGTCGTCCAGGACGAAGGTGTGCTCGTTACCGTTGACCGTAGTCCAGTTAACGCCGTCCGTGCTGACCTCGGTCAGTTCAAGGCCGACGAGCTCATCGACCGTCCAAGTCACCCGGCCGCTGTTGTAATAGCCCCCCTCCGAAGGCGAGGTTATGGTGACCACCGGAGCGGTGGTGTCCACGGTGAACTGTATGGACGTTTCGTTCACATTCCCGGCCAGGTCCGCGGTCCTCATGTAGACGATGTGCAGGCCATCGGAAAGATCGGACAGGGTTATGTTGAATCCTATGTCGCCGTTCCAGGAACCAGCGTCCAGACGGTATTGGAGATGATCCAGGTCGGTCAACGCGTCATACGCCACGAAGTCCACCGACACATGGTTCACCCCAAAGAGGGCGCCATCATCCGGCGAGGTTATCTCAAGGTACGGCTTGGTCACATCGACCGTGAAGGACAAGGTCAGCTCGTCGGAGTTGCCCAGCGTATCAGTGGCATTGAGGGTGAAGGTGTGCCCCCCTTCCGCCAGATCGTACAACGTGACCGAACTTCCGGTGACGGCGATAGGGGCCGCCAGGTCCAGGGAATATTTTAAGGTGACCGGGTCGGGATCTATTACGTTCCATTCGACCATCACATCGTCCGAGTTCAGATAAGCCCCATCGTTCGGCGATTCGAATTCGATCGATGGTGCAGTGCTGTCCCTGATCACGGTCAGCACCCCCGTCGCTGTCTGCCCATGATCGTCCTCGAAGGTTATGGTGAAGTCGTTCCTTCCTTCATAGAGTTCCATATCCCATGTCGCCTCAAAATCGGTCTGACCGGCCATGGTATCATTGGTCCATGAGGATCCAAATTGGTCGTTAACGGACTGTGCCACGGTCGCCTGGACCAACGGCCAGTATCCGAAGACTTCAACGCTCACTTCAAAGGACGAGGCGTTCGTGAGCACCGTGCTACCGTTCTCAGGTTCCATTTCCAACGAGGGCACGGTGCTGAATACCGTGATATTGTCGGCGTAGTTCCTCATGTCGGTGGCGCTCATGTGCACATTGATACTGTTCTCCCCGCCCTTCAGCTCGATCTCGCAGCTCCACTCCAGTTCGGGAGTGCAGTTGAGGGGCTCCTCGGTGAAGTTGCCGTAACATATGAATGCATCGGCATCCCAGTGGTTGATAAGATGGCCATGCAGCACTATGCGGTCCTGGTCCACGGTGGTGCGGTCCGTGGCCGGGTCCGTTATCCATAACGGGCTTCTCAACGGAAGATGGTCCACGCTGGAACTGGTTCCGATGGTGCACGGGTCATCGAGGATGCCGTCATAGTCCGCGTCCGTGGAAGCGAAGTTAGACCAGTAGTTGCCGATCTCGGAGGAGTTCCAATAGTTCGTCGTGGCATCGGAGGATGGGCCGCATCCTATGATCGCATTGCCGAATATCCAGTTGTAGCTCGTGGAGCCAGAACCAATTATTACCGCGCCATGAAAAGGGTCTCCATGGAAGGTGTTGAAGCTTATCTCGTTGTACATCGAGGAGCCCGGTCCCATGTCACCATACATCAATATTATCGGATTTGTGAAATCTTTGAACAGGTTGTTCGTGATGACATTGTACGTGGCATTGCAGGTCCAGAAGAACACACCGGTCTCCCCTCCATAACAGGTGTTGTTGCGGATGATGTTGTGTTTGATCTCGCTGTCCGAGCTCCCGGTAAGATAGAATGGCCTGCCTACGTTAACTATGGTATTGTTCTCAAGGATGTTGTAAGCGTTCGAATAGCCAAGTTCGATCCCCAGGTTGAGCTGTCCCGTCAAGTAGTTGCCCGCTATGCGGTTATGGTACGCATAGTTCAGACAGATCCCGTACCAGGCCCCCCCGCCCTCTATATGATTGTCTCGCAAGGTGCAATTGTCGGAGCTCGAAAGTTCCACCCCATAGTAATGGCCACCAATAGCGGTGTTATTCTCGACCATTACGTTCGAAACCTCATTGAACAGGAAACACTCTTCCCCGTTGTCCAAGCAGGTATTGTTCGCTGCACGGCAGTACGAGCTACCGGACCCGATACTAATGCCATATCTGTCGTTGCCGCTGCAGTTGTTGTTCTCCACCACAACGTTCGCGGACTGCGAGACGGTTATCCCATAAAAGGTCGCGTCGGTGACGCTGTTTCCCCTGATCGTCACATTATGACTGTGGGTCTGTGACGAGACCCCCGAGCTGACGGTCCAAGCGACATTGTTCTCGATCAGAACGTCATGGGACCCGGAATCGGAAGGGCCGAACATAGATCCTGTGGCTGCGATCCCATTCATCGTCAAGGAATACGCGGTGTTGTTCCTGACGGTCACGTTGTTGGAGCTGAGCATGTCTATGCCGGTAGGGCAGGAATGGACCGAACAATCCTCCACGGTGACATTGCTGGACATGTACAGCATGATCGCGTTCCCGCGAACCAGTTCGTTCATGAATTCGCTCCCGCTGACAGCTCCGCTGATGTTGCATCCACTGATCACCAGATGGGCGGTCGTGTTGCCGATGAATATGCCTGAATAATGACCTGTGGCGTCGATGCGCAGGTCCTCTATCACGTATGGGTCCGAGACGCTGCCCGATCCCCTAGCGGCGTTGGCTGCCAGTTCCGCGTCGCTGTTGATGCGTATGACATCGCTGTCGACCAGCGCGCGATCGGGATCGCTTATGTCTGTTACGTTCCAGGAGGCGTCCCCGGAAACAAGCGCCGGCGCGGCGGCCACGGTCAAAAATAAAATAAATATCAATGATGCAAACATCAACTCGTATGTGCGGTCCATAAGAATTTTCCCCCCGATTCCCCGTCGATGATGAATTACAGAATTTACGGGGGCATAATATTTTCCATCGTCTAATCTATTTATCATTTAATTAAATAAGTAATAATTTATAACAATACAATATATTAAAAAAGAAGCCAGCTTGCACGATCTTTCCCTGCTCGCAAGCATCTCTTGTGACCGCGGGTGCGGTCGCGCCGATCGTTCGGAACATGGACCGGTCTATCGGGACCAAGACAGCTTGACGAAAGGGATATCATCGCCCTTCATTTTAGGATCGAGCATCCCATGTAACGATAGGACCAATCATTATAAAATTGCGATTCGTTACACTGGCAATAGGAGGATATCTCTTGAGATGTAACAATTGCGGAATGGACTACATTGCGGACGGCACTGCCAACTGTCCGAGGTGCAACGCTCCCCTGGGACAGTCGGGATACCAGCAACCACCTCAGCAGTACGATCAGCAGCCGCAGCAGTACCAGCAACCACCTCAGCAGTACGATCAGCAGTACCAGCAGCCCCCGCAGCAGTATGGCGGGCAGCCCCAGGGCGCCTACTATCCTCCCCAGGGCGGGTACTATCAGCAACCTCCGGCTCCGCCCAAGAGGGTGCCCACGATAAAGCGCATCGACCTGACAGAGACCATTCTGCTCGTTTCCGGCATGTTCCTGTTCACGGGGGCCATGTGGAACTTCTCCGACCTGGCGGGATGGGGTTTCTACGCGCCGTCTTTCATACTGGGGCTCCTCAGCCTGTTCGCGGGATTGATGGCCCTGGGCATGGTGCTCGTGCCCCAGCTGCTCAAGCAGCTGGAGGGCGAGATAATCGACATAGTGATGCTACTGTTCGCGGCGGTCCTGCTCCTTTGGGGCCTCGTGGTCATCTTCGCCTGGAACTACGGTGCGGGCGGGGAGTTCGTGTTCGTCGGCGGCTTCGGCATGCTGGTCGCCGGCCTGCTGCGCATGGGCATCCTGAAGTGAGCTCGCAAACCCATTCTTTCAAACTTCTTTGACCTTATCTTTTTTATAGGATTGCAGTTACTGCCAGTGATTAAATATTGTGATATTCGTAACTTGGAACAGGAAAGCGGATGGTCACATCATCTTTCGAGAGGCCGTTCGTCATCCGAGATGATAAAGCAGCCCAGGCTATGATCGTTGCCATGGAGAACCCGCAGGGACATTTGTATTCCGAGGGAACCGAATTTGAGGAAGCTTTGGAGAGGGGTAGGCTATTACTGGAAGAATTGCGATCCCATTGCGAGAAATCCTCAGAGCGATCGACGAAGGCTCGGCTCTAGATCTATTGCATACATTTCATTGCCACCGAAATCCAGATGTTGAGGATTTTTAAAAACCCTGTCGATACCGTTCGAAAAAAGTGCCAGGGGAAGAACTTACCTGTTAATCAAAAATGGCCAAGGTTGTGATTTTCCTATCGTTACTGGTTATTTTACCATCGCGATGCATATCATGGCCGTTTCATCAGATAAGATATCAAAGAACACGATGCGTAGATTGGTGGGTATGTATTTCGACCCTAAATCCAAAGAGGTCCAGGTACCATGCTATCTCCTAGGTCAGCTCGGAAAGAATGATGAGGTGGCAGGATCGCTTAGTGGGGACGAACTCATGCAAATCGCCATGCAGGCGATACAGGATTCCCACAGGGTAATAGGCGGGCGTTTCGTCAAGGTCGACTGTGCTGACCGTGAAGGTCTCTTAAGGTTCTACGGCTCGCACGGGTTCAGGGCAATACAACATCACCAGGCCGATGAAATGACCGAATTGGTTTGTTTCTTGTGAGGGGCGCTCCCGGGGCATTGGGCTTTTAAATCACCATCTTATGGTCTTTTCCTCTCCCTTACCGATGCTGATGATCTTGGCTGGAACCTTCGTACATTTATTGACAGAACTTGGGGGTCCCTCATCTATTTCTGGATCACTTGGTAACCACCGATAGTATGCAATGCTCGTTTATCATATGTGAACCTGAGGACACATAGACCTCATCGTAAATGACTTGAGATGAGCGGACAATTCTATGGCGGGTGATTTCATTGGACCCTGTGCGTTCGTTCGATCTGCCGGTCGATGATATGGCGAGGGCAACCCGGTTCTATGGGAAGGTTTTCGGCTGGAGGGTGGGCGCCATCGAGGGCTCCGGAGGGGATTACCATCACGCTGTCACTAGCTAGGTTGACGAAAATGGCGTGCCTCTGTCCCGAGACTCCATCAATGGCGGTCTGTTCCGACGGGGAACGCACGGCATCGACCGTACCTTCCTGGAACTGGAGGTGAGCTCGATCGACGATTCAATAAGCAAGGTCCTGGAGAACGGTGGCCGGATGGTCCAAGAGAAGCGGCCGCTGCAAGACTTTGCTTTCTTCGCGGTCGTCCAGGACACCGAAGGAAACTACCTAGGACCTATGGAGTATCGGAAATGAGGTTAGGAAATATCAGCGCCGAATGGTCTCTTCCCTTCCCTTTCCGATGCTGATGATCCTGGCCGGCACCTTGGAGCGCTTCTCGATGTAGCTGATGTACTGGCGCATCTCCTTCGGCAGAGCGTCGTAACCTCCGCGTACGATCTCCGCGGTCTCCTCCGGCTTCCAACCGGACCAGCCGTCCAGCTCCTCGTAGACCGGCTTGGCCCGCTCCAGCATTTTAAAGTTACCGGGGAAGTGATGGACCTTCTTGCCGTCGATGTCGTACGCCACAGCCACCTTCACCGTCTTAAGGTCGTTCATGACGTCCAATTTCGTGACCGCGAACTGCGTCAGGCCGTTCAAACGGGCGGCGTGCTCGACGACCAGAAGGTCAAGCCACCCACAGCGGCGCGGTCGACCGGTGGTGGTGCCGAACTCCCCGCCGACCTTCATCAGCCTCTCTCCGACGGCGTCGTTGAGCTCGGTGGGGAACGGCCCGGCGCCCACGCGGGTGGTGTACGCTTTCAGCACTCCCATGATCTCGTCCACCCGCTTGGGTCCGACGCCTGAACCGGTGCATATCGCTCCCGCCACGCAATTGGAGGAGGTGACGAACGGATAGGTCCCGTGGTCGATGTCCAGCATCGTTCCCTGCGCCCCCTCGAACAGCACGTTCTTCCCTTCGTCCAGAGCGTCGTTGACCAGAACGGACGTGTCGGTTATGAATTTCTCGTACTTCCGGCCGTAGGCCAGAAGCTCCTTGAACAGTTCTTCCCTGTTCTGGGCCAGACGGACGCCCAGTATCTCCATGACCTTGAGCTTCATGGGCATGACCGTGTCCAGTCGTTCCTCTAAAAGTTCGGGGTCCAGCAGGTCGCCCATGCGTATGCCGGAGCGAGCTATCTTGTCCGAATAGCACGGCCCTATGCCCTTGCCGGTGGTCCCCACGGTCTTGCTTCCCCGAAGCCTCTCCTCCGCACCGTCCAAAAGGCGGTGCCAGTTCAGGATGACATTGGCGCGGTCGGAGATGCGCAATCCCGCAACGGAACGTCCGCGGGCCTCCACCTCGCCTATCTCCCGGTCCAGGGATATGAGGTCCACGATGACCCCGTTCCCTATGACATTGGTCACTCCCTGCCTGACTATCCCAGAGGGCAGGATGTGCAGCGCGAACACCTCATCGCCCACCATGATCGTGTGGCCAGCGTTGGAACCGCCCTGGTAGCGCACGACCATGTCGGCCTGGCCAGCCTCGTAATCAGTGATCTTGCCCTTTCCCTCGTCCCCCCACTGGGCGCCAATGACCGCTATGCTCGGCAATCTCTCACCATACTGGCTAATTCGGCGCCATTAGATAAAGGCTTGTTTCACCCCTGTCGGCAGCCCTCACGGTAGCCTTCACCAGGACACAGGTACCAATAAATATGCTGGATGTACCTAATTTTCTACCGCAATATCGGAGCCGTGTGTAAAGGCGAGGTAAAAAGGGGAGGACAGTATGCGCGAGGGGAAGGTCTGGTACACGCCGCAACAGAGGGAGGCCGACCTGGTCGGGATCATGATGTGGGTGGCCTGGTTCGTGATATTGAACGGCGCGTCCTTGTTCATGTTCAACGACAAATGGACCAACCTCCTGGTGCTGTCCCCACTGTTCTACTGGGTGACCACAGGTCCCATGCTCGCCTTCGTGTTCCTAGGCAGGCGCGTCATGAAAAGCGACACGAGCGCGCGCCCCGGGTCCCCGAGCGACATGAGCAACTTCGCGACCTCCGTCATCTCGGTGTTGATATGGGGGTCGGTGCTGATCGCGTGGGACATATTCTTCGGGGTGGACCGGACCATCGGCGTGTGTCTCGGCTTGGCGTTCATCACGTTGCTGCTGATGGCGACCAACCGCCGCTGGAACTTCTGAATCAGCAAATGGACCGGAACGTTTCCAGCACTTCCTTCAGCGGCCGGTCCGTCCGGAAGCCAGTGGGCGAGAAGTTGGTGCGGGAGACCTTTCCGATGGAACCCATGGCCTCCAGCAGCTCGTCGCGTCCGGGCGGGGAGAGCTTTAGCATGGCGGCCAGCTCGTTCGTCTCGTAATAGAACGGAACGTCCAGCTCCTCCTTCCATATCTCGAAGTGCTGCCTCGCGCGTTCCTGGCATTCCAGCCCGTTCGGGACTGCAGCCTCTGATATCGCCTCGTGGTCCATGAGCGGCCCGAGCCACATCGGCCCCATCTTCCCCTCGCCGACCTTCCTTTCGCCGGTGGCCTTGTCGTAGGACATCATCCCCAGCTGTTCCAGGGAAGCGTCCGCCCTCCCGGCGCCGTCCTTGACGTTCAGGAAAAGGCGGAAGTAGTGATCGGCGTAGTAGCACAGCAAAGGAGTGACGCCCTTGTCCTCCTGCGCGGCCATGCGGACCATCGTGCCGATCATGATGCGCAATCCGCTCTCGTGCAGGAACGGGTTCCTCTGACTGTTGGCCATGTACCGCCTTCGACACTTCCCGGGATGCGTTCCCGAAAGGGATGCCGTGTCCGTGGCCGTAACGGCCAGGACTCCCTTCCTGGACATGCCCTGCAGCGCCGACGGTACGAAAGGTATCGGCGTTCCGAAGGGATCGATGTCGATGTAATCGAACTTCTCCTCGGCCAACAGACAGCGCAGGTCGGCGTTGCTGACCTCCGCGTTCCCCAGGGAGCCAAGTTCCACGTTCTTCCGGGCGTACTCGCAGGCCAGGGAGTCCTTGTCGTTGATGATGAAGCGATAGTTACCCGGGGCTTCGTGGCATATGCGTGCTCCACGGGCACCGGTGGCGGCCATGGCGTCCAGGCATTTCCTCGGGCGAACGACAGAATGGAACATCGCCACGGAAACATCGCGATTGAACGCCATCTGGCGGTTGAAGAAGACCCTTCCCTCTATCTTGCCCGGTCCCCTCTCGGATATGATGCCGGGAACGAAGAGCTGTGTGCTCCCCTCTCTGATGATATTTCCGTCCAAGTTCACAAAAGCTCGCCCTTCATCAGTTTCATGATCTTATAGGGCAAAAGGTTTCTGTTTATCGGCGTGACCTCCAAGATCCTGACGTCGTCGCGCCTTCTGATGTCCTGCAACAGGGGGTTGCGGGACTTCTTATGCAATGTGAGAAGCATCGGTTTTTCCGTCTTCAGGGCCTCCTTGACAGCGTCCCTGAACTTGTCGCTCTCCACCTCGATCTTGCCGACCTCGTCGATAACGATTATGTCAGCCTTCTCGCAGGCGTTAAGAAGCGCCTGGACCCCTATCGCCTGCAGTACGTCCAGGTCCACGCCCATCTTGCCCACCATGAACTTGCTGTGTATGTCGGTGGCCGCCAGCACCCCGCGTTCCTTGGTCATCCAGTCCATAACGTACAGGCCATTGCGCTTCTTGTCGTCAAGTATCGGCTCGGTGATCATGCCACCGACGACATGTCCTTCCTCTTCGAGCATCTTGATGACGTGGATGAGCGTGTTGGTCTTGCCCGCGCTAGGAAGCCCTGTGATGCCGATCTTGATGTTGTTCATCCAATTCCCCGATGTCAGCGCATCGATTGGCCTCGATGCTTTGAAGGACCTATATGGTAATCTAAGGTTAATATCCTTTCCCAAAGGACGTTATGCTGGGTTGCCATTGTGAACCGGATGAGAAAAATAATAATGATAGGATTTATCGGCTATCTACCGACCTAACGTACATGAGGGGGTAGTGCAGGTCCTCCTTGAAATCCATGGCCGCCATCACTGTAGTTCTCCCGACCGCAATGGTAAGCTCGACATTGAGCAGATTGCCGGTCAGCGTCTGATAGTCGAACTCGTCCTTCTTCCGTCGCAACGCGTCCCTGGATATCCTGACCCTTACATCTTTGACGAAAGGCTGCACGCGGACGCCATCCTCTATGGCTTTCTCCAGGATCTCCACGTTGGCCGCGGCCACCGGTGTTCCCACGAACTGGTGGTATATCGTCCCCAGCTTGATCCCCGCCTCGAACACCGCCCTCTCCCTTTCGCTGCAGTTGAAATAATTGGCAGCGAGCTCCTCGCGCTTGCTCGTCATTTGATCCGTCTATGATAAGGGGCACATGATTATTTATCATGTCCTGGCCCGTGGGGCCTCAGCAGCAACTGCGAAAAGGATATAGGGCCAATGGCCGTTCGACCATCAGGGATCTGTGTATGTTGGAGGGCGCAAGGGAAAGGCTGAGGATGGACAACGAGCCGAAGGAGAGCATCGATCCCCGCGCCCTCAAGGTTTGGATGATCGGAGGGGCTATCGGTTCCGCGGTGCTCCTGGGCATTGCCATCGGTCTCTACGCCTTTGTCACTGCGGTCTACGGCGCCCCGGCCTGGGTGGGGTGGGCGATCATCGCCCTCGCCCTCGCCTACGCTCCCTGGGGAATATTCCTCGGTCCCTGGCTCAGGATGCGTTTCTGGAGATACGAGGTGAGGGAGAACGAGATAGAGATACAGCACGGCATCTTCGTCATCAAGAGGCACCTGATACCCATGGTCCGCGTTCAGTACGTGGACACGGAACACGGGCCCCTGATGAGGTACTTCGGCCTTACCACGCTGTCCATATCCACGGCGGCCACCAGGTTCGCCGTTCCCGCCCTCCCGAAGCAGCGGGCCGGGGAGCTTCGCGGAGAGATCGCCACCCTGGCCCGGGTGAGTGAGGAAGATGTCTGATTACCGGCGCCAGCATCCCCTGCTCATACTGCTGGACATCGGCCGGGGGCTCATATCCAATGTCAGCTTCGCTCTTATAATCGCCATCTCCCTGCCCGATGACATCTTCGGCGGTTTCGTCGGAAATATGATCGTGGGCTTGCTGGCCATCTTCGGCCTCTCCGCTCTATACAATGTCTTCCGCTGGTACTTCTTCCTCTACCGGTACGAGGAGGGACTGGTCCACATACGCCAGGGCGTGCTGTACAAGAAGGAGCGGACCATAAAAAGGGAACGCGTCCAGTCGATGAACACCAATGCTAACGTGATGCAGCAAGCGTTCGGATTGGTCACCCTGCAGATCAAGACCGCCGGCGTCAGTGTGGACGCCGAGGTGAACCTGCGCGCGGTCTCGAAGGGCGAAGCGGAGAGCATCAAGGAGCATCTCTACGCCAAGGGCGCCCGTTCAGCGACGGAGCCGGTGGAGGTCCCCAAATCCTCCCGCTTCCTGCAAGGTCAAGATGTCTGGTTGGCCGCGCTCACATCGGGAAGGTTCATGGTGCTGTTCTCCATCGTCGCGGTGATCTATTTCCAGGTGTTCGAGTACATCCCGCAGAGCTACCTGGACCAGGCGGTGGAGAGCCTTTCCACGATACCTCTTGTGGTCGGCATAGGCATGGCCGTGGGATTGTTCCTTGGCACCTGGGTGCTCTCCGCCATCGTCTTCGTCATCCAGTTCGCCAACTTTTCCCTGCGCCGCTTCGAGGACCGCCTGGAGATCAGCTGGGGCGTGCTGAAGAAGAACCACGTCATCGTCAAGCTGCACCGGGTCCAGGCAGTGATGGTGCAGCAAGGCCCCCTGCGGCAACCTTTCGGCCTGTGCACCATGCTCGTGGAAGTGGCCGGTGGAGGGGCCAAGGAGCAGGAGAAGGTATCCCTGCTGCACCCCCTCATCCGCAGGAAGGACGTGGATGGGTTCCTGGAGGACATCCTTCCCGAGTACCGGCTGCCATCTTCATCGATCGCCCTTCCCAAGAGAGCGCTGCGCCGCTACCTGTTCCGGTCCACCGTGCCGGTCGTCGTGCTCGCGGGGGCCGTGATCATCGCCTTCCATCTGTTGGACCTTCCCTATTCCTGGTCGTCGTTGGCGCTCATTGTCCCGGCCGTGCTGCTCGGCATGTCCCGTTACCGGAACGGTTCCCTCTCCGTGGATGGGGAGCAGCTCTCGCTGCGCTTCAGGTACGTTAGCCTCATGCAGGTCCTGATCAAGCGCTCCCACGTTCAATCGCTCACGGTTCAGGCCAACCCGTTCCAGCGCGTGGGGCGGCTGCGTACCGTCCAGGCATCCTTCCTCTCCTCCCCGGCCGGAAAGAGCCATTCCTTAAAGGACCTGGACGCGTGCGATGCCCAGGCCGTTTGGGACTGGTACTCCCGGAACTAGCGCCGTTCCTAACCGCTCCTTCGCCAACGCACCAAAACCATTATCCGCTATGAGCTGCGAGGGATGCATCAGGTGATTATCATGGAACAGACCAAGAGATACGAGCTGCCAAAGCTCGCCTACGGATACAAGGACCTTGCCCCCTTCCTCAGCGAGGAGCAGCTGACCGTCCACCATACCAAGCACCACGCCGCCTACGTGAACGCGGCCAACGCCATACTGGACAGGATGGCCAGGGCCAGGGCGGAAAATGCGGACATCGATGCCAAGGGAACGCTGAAGGACCTGTCCTTCCAGATCGGGGGGCACTACCTGCACTCTGTGTACTGGGAGACCCTGTGCCCCGCGGGAAAGGGCGGAGAGCCTCAGGGAAAGCTGAAGGTCGAGCTTGAAAAGGAGTTCGGCTCGATCGAGCGCTTCAAGAGGGAGTTCAGCGCCGCCGCTGGCAGCGCCGAGGGTTCCGGATGGGCCGTGCTCGTTTACTGCATGGCCTTGAAGAAGCCCATCATCATGCAGGTGGAGAAGCACAACGTGAACGTCATACCCGGCTTCCGTGTGCTCATGTCCCTGGACGTCTGGGAGCACGCGTATTACATCGACTACAAGAACCTGCGGCCGAAGTATATCGAGGCCTTCTGGAACCAGGTCGACTGGGCCGAGGTCGGGAAAAAGCTGGATGCCATGCTGAGGTGAAACGCCAAAGGGCTGGGGACCCGGCCCGCCGCTTCTATCCATCTTTCCAGCTGGTCAAGTAAATATTTATACGGATTTCCTCATGGGTTGCCAAAATGAACGCCGTGGAGCGTATCCAGGAGCTCAAGGCGAAGCGCAAGGCCATCATCCTGGCCCATAACTATCAGCCCCCTGAGGTGCAGGACATTGCCGACTATGTCGGAGACTCCCTGGGCCTTTCCCAGACCGCGGCCAGCACCGACGCCGAGGTCATCGTGTTCTGCGGTGTCGATTTCATGGCCGAGAGCGCCAAGATACTCTCCCCGGAAAAGAAGGTCATTCTCCCGGATTCGGATGCCATGTGTCCCATGTCGGCCATGTGCACCGACCTGGAGCTCGCTCCAGTGAAGGAGAGGTATCCCGAGGCGGCCATTGTCGCCTACGTCAACACATCCGCTGCCGTGAAAGCGCTAGCGGACGTGTGCTGCACCTCCGCAAACGCGGTGAGGGTGGTGGGAAAAGTATCCCAGGAACGCATAATATTCGTTCCCGACAAGAACCTGGGCGCCTACGTCCAGAGGTTCCACCCGGAAAAGGACATAATGCTATGGCCAGGGCACTGTCCCACCCATCACGACATATCCGTCCAAAACATAATGGACCTCAAGCGCCAGCATCCCCGGGCCAAGCTGATGGTGCACCCGGAGTGCACACCTGAGGTCATCGACCTGGCCGACAACGTCTCCTCCACGGAGGGCATGATAGGGTATGCCAAGGCCAGCGAGGCCGAGGAGCTAATAGTGGGCACGGAGGTCGACATGACCCACCGACTGAGGAAGGAGGTCCCCGGCAAGACCTTCATACCGGTGCCCGGGGCCATATGCCCGAACATGAAGCGCACCACCCTGTCATCGCTGATCAAGGCACTGGAGGACCTTTCCCCCGAGATTCTGTTGCCTCCGGAGACCATAGAGGCGGCCCGGAAACCGCTGCAGAGAATGATGGAGATAGGCCGCGGGGACTGAGGTTTTTTATTCCCTCAAACCCCTATCGATGCCATGGCCGTGTCTCTCGTCCTGATGAGGGAGGACCACCGCTCACGCCTGGTGCCCATGGTGACCGAGTTCTACAACATTCACCGCAGGATCACCGATTCCGAGAGGTACGTTCAGACGGATGAGATGTCCAGCAAGTGCCTGGACGATTGGCTGGCCGGGTCTAGGGAGATACACTGCATTTGCTGCGACGGGCACCTGGCCGGGTTCCTGGTCCTGCGCTACGGGGAGCAGAGGGTGGCCTGGCTGGAGGAGATGTACGTCGCCCCGGAGTTCCGGGGGCGGTCCACTGGGCGCAGCGCCCTGGAACTGGTAGACCGGATGATGGAGGGGAAGGGCATACTGTCCATGTACGTCGACGTGATACCGCGGAACGATGGGGCCATTCGCCTGTACGTTTCGTCAGGGTTCGACCACCTGAACATGATACAGCTCAGGAAGAACTACGACCGCTCCCTGGACAAGGAAGAGGGGATAGAGGTGCTCGGCCACAGGCTGAAGAAGTTCTGAGGGCGATCACAGCAGTGAACCCAGCCCGTCGTAGATGAAGAGGACGGCGAACACTATCATCAGCGCCCCGGAGCCGGCTATCACCCGCTGGTGCCAGGTGGTGCTCCACTTCCCCTTCGTACCGAATATGGTCATGCCCACGAAGCCCTCCCACAGGAAGTCGCAGGTTATGTGCACCGCTACGAAGAAGGGCAGCATCCACCATCCGAACGTCACGGCCGTGGCGGTCAGCGCCGCTCCCACCGTGGCCCACCACAGAAGCCAGGCGGGATTGGCGGCGGTGGTCATCACGCCCGCCCAGAAAGGGTCCTTGTACTTGGTGGAACAGCTGGTCAGCACCTCCTTGCGGGTGCGGACGACGTCGTACCCCATGAACAGCAGTATGGCCCCTCCCAGAAGCCCTATGGCCCCCAGCACCATGTCGTTCTTCAGGAACACGCTGAGCCCCAGGAATATGGCGGCTATGGTGGGCACCTCCACCACGGCGTGCCCCAGCGCTATCTTCCAGCCCGACCAGCGGTCCTGGAAGCCGCAGGCTATGGTCACCACGAACACCGGGCCCGGCATGAGCACGCCGGAGAGGGAGATGACGGCCACGGAGCCTAGGAACAGCAGGGCGGAGTCCAAGCTATCGCCTCACTTGTACCAGGCGGTACTGATCGCGATGTAGTCATCAGGGGCCATGTCCCTCAGGGTGCCGCTCTCCACGTCTATGACGGAGACGCTGTGGATGCGGGAGTTCATTATCTCGTCCATGCTCACCGGGGGGCTCTTGTAGTACAGGTCGCAGTAGTGCTTCACCAACCAGGCCTCCTTGTCGTCCCTGTCCCGCGGGGGGCGGGTGAAGAAGGGCATCACCGGCATCACGTAGTGCGGCGGCGCGGCCAGGGAGAACTTGTGGCAGTGATTGCTGTACCTGGCGATCTTCGACGCTATCCTGGCGCGTATGTAGTCCATGGGGTCCAGGGCGTGCGCCGGCGGCACATAGCCGGTCTCCACCTCCACGATCATTACCCCGTCCCCTTTCGTGGCGTACACGTCGCAGCTAAGCCCGGCGTCTATCATGTGCTCCAGGTTCACCTCGTATCCGTCCCGGACCAGGTACTTGGCGACTATCATCTCCAGCACGGAGTGGTTGATCTTAAGCAGGTTCTTCTCCTTCAGATCTAGCAATCGCTGTTCCAGCTTGCGCATCGATGCCTCGCAAGGAGGATCGCAGCCGGCGACCAGCTTGGCCATCAGCGATTCCAGGTCCTGGGAGAACTTGTCCAAAAGGATGCCTCTGCTCCGTAAGAAACGACCTAATGTTTACTTTTTATGCTCCTTGCACACCACCAGGGTCAGGGTGGAGCGAACGCCCTCGAGGTCCCGCATGGCGCATATGGCATCGCTCATCTCCATCTCGGACGGCGCCTGCACCTTGACAAGAACGTCGTACACCCCGTACACCATGTAGCATTCCTTGACGGATGGCATCTGGCACAAGGTGTCCATCACCCTGCCCTCGGCCCCGATGTCTATGGTTATGGCCACGATGGCGCTGTTCATGATGATGCTATGGAACTAACAGAAAATGAAGGTTACCGCCGTCTTCCCAGGAACGCGCACGGCAGGTACATCGCGCTCACTCCTCCGCGGATGGAGAGAACACGTCGACGACGGTCCCGCTCTCGCAGGACACGCAGAAGCCGTATCCCTCGGAGGTTATCTCATGCGCCACGCGCAGGGAGTAAGGAACTCCCACATAGCTGTTCTTCGCCTCTTCCAAGGCCATTTGCTCCATGTCATTCCTCCTTTTGGGGAATTATGATTATCACCGAACAGCTCATAACCGTGTTGTTCAGGAATCTGCATGGTCCAAGGCCCCTTGTCCGATCCTAGACATATCACCGGAAGGCAAACGTTTAATTCATGTCAGAATGTAACCGCGAACGTCATTGGACCATTTACCGGATCGATGAAGAGAAGAGGGTCAGCTGATCTTCGCGGAGATGATGAACCCTATGAGTGCAGAGATCCCGGTCCAGGACTCAGTCCAGACGGCGCACCGATATGTGCAGCCCCGGGGGCTGGTCGCATTGCCCGTAGCACTTGCCCGCCGTTATGCGCACCACCTGTGAATCGTCAGGGATCAGTATGTTCGTTATGCCGTCCAAGGCCGCCCGCACCAGCTTGTCCAGGTCCGGCCGCTTGGTGTTGTGCTTCCTTCGCTTGGGGGCGCTCTTCGGTTTGGTGAAAACGAAATCCATGTACACCTCGTAGCCGACGCGGCGGTCCTCCGAGAAGTAGCTATGCGGACGAAGCTGATCGGCGTGCTGCGCCTCGGTGGCGATGCGATTCCTCCAGACCTCGGTGTTGGCGTTCGTGTGGGTGGTCACCACCCTGTCCAATTTCTTTATGTAGAACGCCTTGGTGCTTCCCTGAGGCACGGGCTCGCCGGCCACGAAGAACTCGATCAGGTCGGGGTCGAACACCTCCTCGAAGGTCATGAATTCGATCGGCCCCGCCTCGTGCTCCTCAGCCTCAGCTCCATAGTCGTTCACGTGCATCCCAGGGTGTATATGAATACCCAAGGTAATATAATTTTACCTGCTGAACGCGAAATTCGCGCTCAGGGGACCAGCCGGTTGCGGTCCCTCGGGAACAATATGGTCTCCCTAACATTGCCGAGCCCGAGCATCTTCTGTACCAGGCGCTCCACGCCCAGTCCCCAGCCTCCGTGGGACGGCATTCCGTAGGCGAAGGCGTTCAGGTAGAACTCGAACGACCCTGGATCCAGCCCTTTCCTCTCCATCCTCTGTACCAACCGGTCGTAGCGGTGCTCCCTCTGACCGCCGGAGGATATCTCCTGCCCCTTGTAGTCCAGGTCAAAGGAGAACGAGTAGGGCGTGCCGTCCTTCTCCATGATGTAGAACGGTTTTGCCTCCTCGGGATACTCGACTATCCAGTACATGTCATGGCCGTCCTGGGCCATGAGTTCCCCGAGCATCTTCTCGCCTTCCGTTCCCAGGTCCTCGCCCAGCTCGATACTGTATCCCGCCCCCTGCACCATCTCCACGGCCTTCTCGTAGGATACCAGGGGGTACGGCGCCTTCGGAACGGAAATATCGCAGCCCAGGGCCTGCAGGGCCCAGCCGCCCCTCTCCTTGACCTCGGAGATCACGAACTGGGTGCAGCCCTCTATCATGGCCATCACGTCCGATTGAGAGTCTATATGGGCCATCTCTCCGTCGAAGGAGATGAACTCCGAGACGTGGCGAACGGTATCGGACGGTTCGGCGCGGAAGGCCGGACCTATCTCGAACACCCGGTCGAGGCCGGTGGACATCAGCATCTGCTTGTACAGCTGGGGGGACTGGGCCAGGTAGGCCTGCTTTCCAAAGTAGTCCACCTTGAACAGCGTGGAACCGCCCTCCGCGCCCGACGCCACGAGCTTGGGCGTGAACACCTCCACGAATCCGTTGTCGGCCAGGTACTCGTCGATCAGCCGCATGGTCAGGGACTTTATCTCGAACACCGCCCGGACCTCGGGCTTACGCAGGTCCATGTAGCGGTTGTTGAACCGCGTCTCCATCTCCACGTCCACCTTGTCAACCACCCCCATCGGCAAGGGGGTCCGGGCGGCGCTGGTAACCGACACCGAACTGGGGATGATCTCGTATCCAGCCTTGACCTGGGCGCTCTGCCTCACCGTGCCGGTCACCCTTACCACGGACTCCCTGGAGAGAGACGTTATGCTCTGCATGACCTCCGGGTCGATCTTCTTCTTGGGGGCGGTGACCTGCACCAGGCCGTACCTGTCGCGCAGTATGAGGAAGGATATCCCTCCAAGGTTTCGGACCTCCTGGGCCCAGCCCTCGACGGTTACCTCCTTGTCGTACTCGTTGGCGGTTATGGAACGTGAATCATGAAGCATGGGATCTCCCCGGTACTGAACGGCTCGGTATCACCGCTCCCCATTATTAGGATTTGCGGACGTGCCATCCATCGCGTTTATCGTCGCCTCAGGCGAAACCTTAATGCACGGTGGAGAAAGTTCGATATTACATGCCCGCTAAAGTGACCATAGACCAGAACGAGTGTACCGGTTGCGGAATATGCTACAACGACGAATGCCCGGACGTGTTCATGGAGGGCGACGATGGCAACTCCAACGTCAAGACCATGTACCAGAAGGGTGACAAGTCGGTCGGGGAGGTACCGGACAACCTAGTAGGGTGCGCTAAGAACGCCGAGGCCGCCTGTCCCGCCTCGGCGATCAAGGTGGAGTGATCCCTCCATCCCTTTCCTTTTTTCTTAAAAACGTCATTAGACGATAGCGATTCGTCAAACATTATATATCCATGTGGTAATTCTCAGCACCCAAGGTATGGGATCATAATGTCTCAGAAGGTTACTGTCTCAGTTATAAAGGCCGATGTAGGGTCGGTCGCAGGGCACTCCAAGCCCCACCCGAAGATGATGCGCAAGTGCGAAGAGGTGTTGACCGAGGGCGTCAAGTCCGATGTGATCAACGATTTTTACGTTACCAGGGTCGGGGACGACATAAACCTGTTCATGACCCACTACAAGGGTGAGAACCACAAGGACGTGCACGCCCTAGCATGGACGGCCTTCCAGGGGGCCGCCAAGCTTGCCAAGGAGATGAAGATGTACGCCGCCGGACAGGACATACTGTCCGACGCGTTCAGCGGAAACATCCGCGGTATGGGCCCGGGAGCGGCCGAGGTGGAGTTCGTGGAGAGGGGCGCCGAGCCCATGATATTCTTCATGGCCGACAAGACCGAGCCTTCCGCCTATTCCATGCCCCTTTCCCGCATATTCATGGACCCCTTCACCACCACTGGCTTGGTAATAGACCCGAGGGCGCACGAGGGATTCCGCTTCGAGATCGTGGACGTCATGGACTCCAAGAAGATCGTCATGTCCGCTCCCGAGGAGTCCTATGACATTTTGAGCCTGATAGGCGACACCAGCCGCTACGCCATCAAGCGCGTCATGAGCAAGGACAAGAACATCGGCACTGCCTGCGTCGTGAGCACGGAGAAGCTGAACATCTGCGCCGGGAAGTACGTCGGCAAGGACGACCCGGTGGCCGTCGTGCGCTGCCAGAGCGGCCTGCCCGCCGTGGGCGAGGTATTGCAGCCGTTCATGTTCCCGGCGCTGGTCGCCGGCTGGATGCGCGGTTCCCATTACGGGGCATTGTACCCGTGCACAGTGGACGATTCCGACCCTACCTACTTCGACGGCCCGCCGCGTATATGCGCTCTAGGCTTCCAGATCAGCAACGGCAAGCTGCAGGGCTGCGAGGACCCCGACGGCCCGCTGGGCAAGAAGGTCCCCGTGGACTACTTCTCCGGTAGCGTATGGGACGAGGCTCGGAGGAAGGCCGTCCGCGCCAGCATATACATGCGCCAGCACGGCCCGTTCATGCCCTCCATACTCGGACCGGAGGAGATGGAGTACACCACCCGTCCCGCCGTGCTCGCCAAGTTGAAGGACAGGATGGAGAAGATTGACTGAGCTCACGACGCCTATCATCATCGTGAACTTCAAGGTCTACTCCGAGGTGGAGGGACCGGGGGCAGTTCGACTGGCCAAGGAATGCGAGTCCGTTGCGCTCGAGAAAAAGGCCAACATCGCCGTCTGTCCCCCAATGGTCGAACTTTCCAGGGTGGCCTCCGAGGTCACCATCCCCGTTCTTTCCCAGCATGTCGACGACAGATCGCCCGGCTCCATCACCGGATACGTCTCACCGCAGAGCGTGAAGGCCGCGGGCGCCATGGGAACGCTGATCAACCACGCCGAGCACCGCATGCCCCCGCAGGAGATCGCCGCGGCGATAGAGGCATGCAGGAAGCTCGGACTGGTCAGTGTCGTCTGCACCGATACGGCGGAAACATCCGCGGCCATGGCCGTGTTCTCCCCGGACTTCATAGCGGTGGAGCCTCCAGAACTGATCGGCGGGGACATATCGGTCACCACGGCCGATCCCGCGATCGTGTCGCGCACCGTGGAGATGGTGAAGGCTGTCGATGCCCAGGTGAAAGTGCTCTGTGGGGCTGGCGTCAAGAACGGAAGGGACGTCAGGGCCGCATTGGACCTGGGCGCCTCCGGGGTCTTGCTGGCGTCCGGCGTGGTCAAGGCCAAGGACGTGAAGGCGGCCCTCTTGGACCTGGTCTCCGCGCTCTGAAGCCTGATTGCATAGATAGGCCATTTCCCCTTTTCCTTACATAGTGAAGCGTGCGCTCCCGCTCCGCTCTATTGATACTGCTTGCTCTGTTCCTCACGTTCTCGTCGTTCCCCATGGCCTCTTCCGCGCCAGGGGAGGAGATCGATATTACCATCTCCCGGGTCTGCGCGTCCTATCCCGGCGAGTTCGTGACCATCACCAATGAGGGTCCGACCGTGAACGTCAAGGGGTGGCGGCTCGGCGACGGGGAGGGAAGCGTGACCATCGGCTCGGATTCTTTCATACCTTCAGGTAAGAGCATTACCTGGGCGGCCCCCGGCTCCTGTTTCCGCGAACTGTATCCCGACGAGCGATGCCTTCCGGACGGAGATGGCGACCTCGTCGCCAAAGGCAGCTTAAGGCTCGCCGATGCCGGGGACCAGGTGTTCCTGCACGATGCCTTCGGGAACCTGCGGGATATGGTATGCTACGGCAACATAGAGGCGCAACCGCCCTGGGCAGGTCCGCCGGCAATGCTCAAGAAGGGAAGCGTTCTGAACAGGTGCGGCCCCGGGACCGGCCCCGGGTCCTGGGAGATGGGCGTTCCCGGCCTTTTCTCGATGAACACCCCGGCGTTCCCCGTCACGGCCAGGCCGATAATCTATCCTGAGAACGCGCTGCCCGAGCTGGTCCGGGAGATCGACCGTTCGCGGAACGACATCCGGCTGGCAACCTACCTCATGGAGAACTGGACCCTCGCCCGGCATCTGGCCGGGGCCGCCGCTAGGGGAGTGAACGTGACGGTGATGCTGGAAGGACAACCGGTGGGCGGGGTTTCCGATAACGGGGCGGCTCTGGCCTATTACCTGCAGGACGCGGGCGTGAACGTCTGGACCATGCGTTCGAGCAGCTCGTTCAGGCGTTACGACTACCTTCACGCCAAGTACGCCGTTTTCGATTCGGAGAGATTGTTCGTGGCCTCGGAGAACATGGCCGATTCCAGCTTCAACAGCAATCGCGGGTGGGCGGCCATCGTGAAAAGTCTTCCGCTCTCCGCATCGGCCATGGAGGTTTTCGACAGGGACATGTGCGCGAAGGGGGTGGACGTCCACACGCTGGAAAGCAGCATCGCCAGGTCCGAGGGCGGTCCCGGAAGGCTGCTCGGGGTGCTGCCTCCAGAGCCCAGCTCCAGTTCGGCGTCGGCCTCCCTGTTCACCTCCCCGTATGGCATACAGGAATGCTTGACCAGCTTACTGTCATCGGCGCAGGAGCGCATACTTGTGGAGCAGATGCGCATAGACGAGGGCTGGCTCGAAAGCTCCCCGGTACTTTCCGCCCTGATCGAAGCCGCGGAAAGGGGGGTGAGCGTGCGCCTTCTTCTGGACTCCGGTCTGGGCACGGAGGACGGAAACCGGTTGGTGGCCGGGGCCTTGAACCAGAGGGCCATCGAGTACGATCTGGACCTGGAATGCCGACTGACGGACGTCCGTTCCTCCTTCGGAAGGCTTCACAACAAGGGCCTGGTCGTCGACGACGCGGTGGTGGTAGGCAGCGCCAACTGGGTGGACAACTCCATGCTCCACAACCGGGAAATGGCCCTGCTGCTACGGTCCGAGGGGATATGCGAGACCTACGTGCAATGGTTCATGGAGGATTGGAAAGGGGACGCCGTCCCTCCAACGATCGAACTTCCCTGGCACTACGCAGAGCTAGTGTACGGTGAACCGGTAATCCTGGACGCCACCGGCTGTAACGACCTCTCGGGTGTGGCGAACATAACCTGGGACCTGGACGGGGACGGCCGCTTCGATCTGACGGGACCAGTGCACGCGGTGACCCTGCGCGAGGGGGAGCACAACATCACCCTGAGGGTCGAGGACACGCTGGGCAACGCGGCCACGGACACCCTTACCGTTATGGTGGAAGGCGGGCCGGAAGGGGCGGTCCCTTGGCTGCTGTACGCGCCGCTGCCCTTGGTACTGTCCCTGCTGCTGCTGAGGCGAGGCAGAAGGCTTTAGTTAGACGAGCGGTATTCGGCGCCGTTGCAGATACGTCATTTCCAGAACCGGGACCTGGCCGACGTCTGGCAGGTAGCCATGGACTCGCTCCGCGAGCGATACGACCCCAGCCTCTTCGCGCAGCTGGTCCCCTACTGGCCGGAGGGCCTGCTGGTCATAGAGGACATGGGAAGGGTGGTGGCCTTCGTCTTCGGGGTGATGAGCGGTGTGAGCCAGGCCAGGGTCCTGATGCTGGCCGTGGACCGGCGCTACCGGGGGGCCGGGCTGGGAACGCTGCTCACACAGGAGTTCTTCCGGGAATGCGCCAAGAAGGGCATAAGCCAGGTGTCCCTGGAGGTGAGGGTCGGCAACATTGGTGCGCAGCGCTTCTACACCAGGCTCGGCTTCTTCATCGTGAGGCGCGTGTCAAGGTATTACTCCGACGGCGAGGACGGGGTGCTCCTGCTCAGATACCTCTAGTGGAACATGGAATCCTTGGTCTCGTTCCAGAAGTAATAAGGGGATTTCTCCTTCTGCGCCGAGGATATGTCCGAACCCAAACCCTTGGTGTACGAGCCGTAGCGGTCCTTTATCTGCTCCTCGGCGCTCTTGCTGCGCTCCACCGCCCTTGCGACGTGCGCCGCGTTTATTTGGTCGGCCCCGTTCACCGCGGCCAGATCCCCAGCGGCCCTGATCAGTCCCCCCAGTTCGCGGAGGCGAAGCGTCAGGGCGTTGTTGAAGCCGTCCACCTTTGAGGCCCTGGTCCGGGCCTCCTTGATTATCGCCTCTATGCCGGATGCGTCGGCGTGCGGTATGCGCCCGTCCGACACTATCTCCTGGGCTATGAACTGGACCAGCTTGTTCCGGTTATCGTCGGTGTCGGGCATGGCGGTGTTCACCAGGACCTCGTAACCGTTCCCGCAGATGCGGGAGCGAAGCGGGGACAGCACCTGCTCAAGGTCCTGTATGTTGCACGCACCAACGAAAATGAAGTTGCAGGGCACGTTGTCCACCTTCACACTGGCGCCGGCGCTCTGCGGGTTGCGTCCTGATATCGGGAAACGCCTTTCCTGCATGGCGGTCAATATGAACCTCTGCAGGTGGCCGAGATGCGGAAGCTCGTCCAGGAAGAGAACGCCCTCGTGCGCTTCGTGTATGGCCCCGGGCACCACTCTGTCGTAAGGCTGCGTGCCAAGCTGGGCATGCCCCCCGTAGGGGTCGTGCCTCACGTCCCCCAGCAGCTCTGTCTCTGACGAACCGGTGGCCAGCACGAACGGGTTGCGGTCCAGGCGCACGATGACCTTTCTGGGGGATTGTCGCTCCCAGTCCCGGCGCTTCTCCAGGGCGTCCTGGTCCAGTAGCCTGATCATCTCGCCGCATCTCTCGAACACCACCACCACCTCCTTGCCGAAGCGGGTGCGGGTTGTGGTCACGCGTTCCTTGCCGGCCGGGCCGGTCAGACCGGCCACGTTCATCTGCTCGAAAAGACCGGACATGATGTCCCCGAAGGGATTGTTGGCCATGGCATCTGAACCCTTGCCCTTCTGGCACTTGGGACAGACGCGCTCCTTTGGAGAGGAATAGGCGCCGCAGTTGCGGCAACGGTAGCCCAGGCGTTCCGCCACGTTGACAGGAGCGTTCTGGGGCTCGATGAGCTCGCCCTCGGCGAACTCCCGGGTCTTGGACTCGGAAAGGACCTCCCCCTCCTTCTTCACTTCCACCAGGGGCCTTTCCGGGTTCTCCGGGTTGTGCACCACCCGTATTTCCTGGGTGGGGCGGGAAAGGTGCAAGGCCAGGGCCTGCGCGATCATGGACTTGCCCGTTCCGGGCGGTCCGACCAGCAGCAGGTGCCGGCGTTGCTTGGCGGCTATGCGGGCCAAGGTCACTGCCTCCTCCTGACCGATCACCCGGAGCAGGGGATCGGAGGGTATCGGCACCTGGGCGGAGCTCTCGAAGCTACACCAGTCGACCTTGTCCGCGCCGCTCATGTTCAGTTCAGGTCGTCCTTGGACCAGACGTCGATGCCGGCCGGCTGCTTGGTTATGTTGCCCATCTTGGTGCCGACTATGGTACCGATGCTCAGGTCGGAGGCCAGGTCCAGTATCCTCTGGGTAATGATGCCGTCGAAGACGACAGCGGACACCGGGTCCTTCTCCTCCTTCAAGGTATTGACCAGCTCCTTCACGGCCACTTCCTTGACTATCCCGCCCACTGTATCGAGTATGCGGGCCTTGGAAGTGGAGGACATCTCGTTTATCATGCCCTTGAACTTCTCCTGCGCTGCGGAGAGCTGCTTGCGGGAAACGGGCTTCCGTTCCTCGAGCTCCTTCTCCTCCTTGTCGCGGTCCGCCTTCTCGGCACGGGGCTCCCTGTCCTGCCGCTCCTTTCGGGGCTCGCGCTCGCGGCGCTCCTGGCGGGGCTCCCTGTCCTGCCGCTCCTTTCGGGGCTCGCGCTCCTCTCGCTCAGGCTTGGGCGGCTCCTCCTTGTCGTCCTTGTCGCGGTCCGCCTTCTCGGCCTTCTCGAAGCGCTCCAGCTTCTCGACCTTGTTGGCGTTGGACTCGGGCCTCTTGTCCTTGCCGTTGCCCTCTCCGACATCCAGGTTGAACATCTCGATGAACTGGTCTCCCGGGATCTTGTTCCTCAGGCACTTCATGATCTGTTTCTGGGTCAGCTCCTCCACCTCGTGGGCGCGCGGCGCTCGGGCGACGAAGTCCACCTCGGCCACCTGGAACAGCTCGCGCAGTATCAGCTCCCCGCCCCTGTCGCCGTCGACGAAGGCGGTGATGACGCGCTCCTTGCTGAGGTCCATGATGGTCTTGGGAACATTGGTCCCCTCGACAGCTATCGCGTTCTTTATTCCGGACTTCAGAAGGTTCAGGACATCGGAGCGGCCCTCCACCACGATGATGGCGTCGGACTCGGCGACGTTCGGTCCCGCCGGAAGGCGGTCCTTGCCAAAGTAGGTTATCTCCTCCACCTGCACGGACTGGCGCACGCTCTCGGTGAGATCGATACCGGAGGTCTTGGACTGCTTTATGAGCTCGGTCAAAAGCTCCCTGGCCCTCTCGATGATCTTCTCGCGTTTGACGACGCGCACGTCCTCGATGGACTCGATGCCGATCTTGGCCTTGCACGGGCCCACCCTGTCGATGGTCTCCAGTGCCGAGGCCAATATAACGGTCTCCACTTGATCTAAGCTAGATGGTATCAGTATCTGTCCTTCGGACTTACCCTGACGGGAATGGACGTCGACCTCTATCCTTCCGATCCTGCCGCTCTTCTGCAGGTCCCTCAGGTCGAGCTCGTCGCCCAACAACCCCTCGGTCTGTCCGAAAATCGCACCCACCACATCCGGTTTCTCGACAATGCCGTCAGCGTTGAGCTTGGCCTTGACCAGATACTTGGTGGTGCTTGGGTCAATGTTCATGTTTTCACCTCTTTCAGGCTGGAAAATACGTTCGACTCCCGCATACCAAATGAGACTATGCCTTTCAGGACCATCGTTCGGCGGGTCCTGAAAAGGGTTTCCAATATCGGCCCGGCCGTAGCTAGCCAGGTAAGGATATGGTTATAGTGATCATGATATAGGAAAGCCCAGGGTCTTTTCCAGGCTCTGATTTTAACGAAACAAGAAATTTATCAGTCGTTAATAAACCTTTTCTTTATACATCATCCCACCGGAAACATCCGGGCGGGCGGGGGGATGAGGGAACCTGGTTATCTCCACAGTGGTCGAACCTACCCGCACACCCATCCTCTCCATCTCCTCCAGCACAAGGCGCGCGAGATGGCTGTTGGCCTTCCTCCTCTCCCTGACCAGGCATATGAATCGAACGTGCAGTTCAAGGTAGTTGCTGGTAAGGGCCAGAAAGACCCCCGGCCTAACCTCCTTGGAGGTCAGGTAGTACTTGCCCATCATCGAAGACAGCTCCTGGGTCGCCTTCTCCGTGACCTTCGCGGTCTCCTTCTCCACCAGAGAACCCACGGCCTCGGCCACCCCGCGCCAATCGCAGTCGTATGGCACCGGGACCACCAGCTCGTCCCACAGGAAACTGTTGTCCCTGGTGTAGTTGTAGACGTTGCTGGAAAGTAGGTATCCGTTGGGCACCATCACCAGTCTCCCGGTGGCCTGGTCCCCGTCCACCCATTCCCTCAGCTCCAGCAGCACGGTGTACATGATGTTGATGTCGATGACATCCCCCACCACTTCCCTGATCTTGATCCGGTCTCCCACTCTGAAGGGGGACTGCACGTACACGATAAGGCCGCCGGCCATGTTGCGGAACATGTCCTGGAGGGCAATGGCCAATCCCGCGGCGAGCAGCCCGTAGGAGACCACCAGGGCCTGGGGGTCTGTAACCCATATGGAGACCATGACGGCCAGGGACGTTGCTACGTTCAGTATGGAGAATATCTTTCGGAGCTGGTACTTGGTCTTGGGGTCGGCGATTCTAGGGGAGAACAGGAACGGAAGGACCACCGAGAACACGAGATAGATGACCACCAGCAAGGCCAAGGTGAGGGCTCCACGGTAGAGGTAATCCTGCTCGTAGATGCGGTCTACCAGCCACAGGACCCCCGCCCCCAGGGACAGCAGCGCAAGGTTCACCGCTTGCTTCCACACGGTACCCTACACAGACCTAGGCAAATATATATGCGATAGTCAGCCGCCGGAGGCCACTTTGATCACTCTGAGATGGTCCCCTCCCTTAAGGGGCTGGTCCAGGGGGACCGGGGTCTTGCCGCTGACCACGATGTGCGCGTCGATGTAGAGGCCAAGCGAGTCGAGCAGCCCCTCGACAGTACTGCCCTCTGGAAGGCGAAGCGACTTGGACTGCCTGTCCACCTCCACGGAGATCTCTATCTCGCTCATCATCGACCGGGAAGCGCTCCCTGAAAATAACCTTTTGCCGACTCAGGCCGGGGCAATCGTCAAGTTTGAAATACAAGCAGGGAAATGCCCAAGCGGGCCAAGGTAGCCTAGTCCGGAAAGGCGGTAGCCTCGAATCGGCCATGTGCCGAAGGGACAGCTACTGACTTCACGTCTCGGGAGTTCAAATCTCCTCCTTGGCGCCATTTTCCTTTCATACTATGCCCTTGAAGAAACCGGGTCCCAGGAGGCGGTCCTGGATCTCATTGGCGAAGGCCTCCGACGCCTGGTAGTAGTCCTTTCCGAACTCCCTCTCCGTGAACCTCTCGTACTGGGCGTGGACCTCGGCGTCCGTCTCCGGCTGCAGCGAGTTCTCGATGACCGGGAACACCATGTTCTCCTCCTCGCTGATGTGAACGGTCATGAGGTCCACGAGCCTCCTGGTCTCCCTCTCCGCGTCGGGCAGCTTTCCTTCATCCAGTGCTCTCAGGACGTTGCCCATTATCTCTCGGGCCAGGGCATGCTCCTTCTCCAGTTTGACAAGGGATTCGGACACCTTGGGGCATTCGACCGCCGCGGCCTTGAAAAGGAAGCGCTCCTCCTTTTCATGATGGAAGCGGTCCAGGAACCTTTCCAGGAAGACCATGGCCTCCTTGAACTCCCCCACGTGCCTCTCGGTCCTGTTGGACCGGAACAGCTCGCTGATGACGTCCATCACCTGGCGTATGATACCATGGTCGTATTGGAGGAGGGTCACCGAGATCCGCATGTTATGAACTAGGAACGCACACCTTATTATTGATTTGGCCTTCGGAGCCCGCCGTACCCCTCAAGGTCCATGGCCACCCTCCGGTATCCCAGTCCCTTCAGCGCCTTGATCACGCTCTCCCTCTCTTGGAACAGCCTCGGAACGTCCTCGGGGGCCACCTCCACACGGGCCCAGTGCTCATGGTCCCGCACCCTGAGGTTCTTGAATCCGTACGGTGCCAGGGCGGCCTCGGCCCTGGCCACCCTCTTCAGTATCTGGGAGGTGATGCGGACATCGTAGGGCACCCTGGTGGCGAGGCAGGTGTTGCTCGGCAGGTCCCAGTTGGGAAGCCCCATGTCCTTCAGCAGCGCCCGGACCTCGGCCTTGGTGAGCCGGGCGTCCACAAGGGGGGACCTTATGCCCAGGTCCACCAGCGCGGCGCGGCCGGGCCTTATCTCCTTGAGGTCGTCAATATGGCTTCCTTCCAGGACGTTCGATATATCCAGATCCCTGGCCATGCCCTTGATCTCGGCGAACATTACGCTCTTGCACACGTGGCAGCGGTCCTCCCAGTTCCGGGCGAACTGCGCGTCGTTGACCAGGTCGAGCTTCAGGGTCACGATATCCACGCCCATGCTCTCCGCCAGGTCGAGCGCCAAGGTCTGCTCATCATGGAAGAACATCTCTCCCGTGGCCATGAAGGCGGTGACCTCTGCGCTGGAGTCCAGGGCGGCCTTCAGCAGGAGGGTGCTGTCGGCACCGCCCGAGTACGCCACGGCGACCCTCTCCATCTCACCTATCGAACCTACCAGCTCCTGGTACTTCCGCTTGGCCTCTTCCATCTCCATCGTAGTGGGAATGGTGAAGGCGATATTTATTATGGGTCCGGTCTATTATGTTCATATGCTCAGAAATCAGCGCTGCCGCGGCCGGGGAGGTCCGGGCAGGCCTGTCAAGCCCCGTATCCTGCGAGGCCATGCGGAGTACGGCAACTTCCATCCTTCCCTGGAGGAGGGAGGTGAGCCGGTAATCATCGAGATGGACGAGGTTGAAGCCCTGAGGCTGGTGGACTATCTCGGTCTCAACCAGGAGGAGGCCGCCAACAGCATGGGGGTTTCCAGGGGAACGGTGTGGAGGTGCGTGGATAGCGGGCGTCGGAAGCTGATCACCATGGTCATGGAGAACCGTTCCCTTCTGGTGGGAGGCGAGGACCCATCGGGGGAAATCGATTAGGTAACCCTAAATTACTTATAATATTGTGCTTATGCACATTATAGGCGCTGAAGGTATCAGCGTCAGGAGATTCAGATATGCCATACAACGATGGAACCGGACCTATGGGCAGCGGGCCCAACGGCCGGGGATTGGGTCCCTGCGGAGGGGGCAGGAGGTTCGGTGCCGGATACAGGATGGGAGGCGGTAGGAGAATGGCCCCTGCCCAGCCATATTATTACGCCGAGCCTACCGAGGTAGAGGTCAAAAGGTCCCTGGAGATGGAGGTCGAGGCCCTGGAGGCCCGGTTGAAGTATCTCAAGGACCAGTTGAAGGGCAATGGGAGCGATGTCCAATGAAGATCGCAGTATCTTCCAGCGGGTCGGATCCCGATTCCGAGATGGACGAGCGCCTGGGCCGGTGCCCATACTTCATGATATTGGACACCTCCACTGGCAAGATGGAGGCCATCGTGAACACTGCCGCCGAGTCGTCCAGCGGGGCCGGGACCAGGGCCATGCAGCTTCTCGTCGACAGGGGTGTCGAGGTCATCATAAGCGGCCGCATAGGGCCTCATGCCTCGGCCATGCTCGGCGATTCCGGCATGGAGTCCGTGACCGGCAGGTCCGGAAAGGTCGGAAAGGTGCTGGAGGACTTCCGGCGCGAAAGGGGTCTGTGACCCCCTCTTAAATCCCTTTTTTTATCCTTATCCCGTGAGCACGGGTACCTTTTCGCAAAAAAATGTAAGCGGGAGGGGTCTTGCACCCCTCCGCGTTATAGCTCAGTCCATCTGCATTATCACGCCGCTGCCCTTGCGCGCGATGGCCCTGGAGCTGACCTCCTTCCATATGCGGTGGAACTCCAGAGCGGCCGGGGACTGGGGGAACATGGAGGGAAGGGGCCGCATTGCCTTAATGGCCTCGTTCACGTTCGCATCGTAAGGCACGCGTCCAACGACGATAACGCCCTGCTTACGGCAGCTCTCCTCGATCTCCCTGGTCATGCCCTGATGCAGGTCCCACTTGTTCACCGCCACGCATATGGGGATGGAGAAATGCTGCGCGAGTTCCACCAGGCGAAGCAGGTCGTGCTCGCCGGAACGGCTGGGCTCGGTTATTGCCAGTATCAGATCCACCCCGGTTATGCTGGCTATTGCCGGGCACCCGGTGCCTGGGGGTCCATCTATCAGCACCACGTCAAGACCGTCCGATTCGGCCAGGTCATCGGCGAGGTTGCGCACTATGGTCACCAGCTTGCCGCTGTTGGATTCCCCAGGCTGCAGCTCGGCATAGGCCATGGGTCCCCGGTCCGTGTCCAGCACGAATATCTCTCCCGACTTGCTCAGGCCCATGGTGACGGCTCCCACCGGGCAAACTATCTTGCAGGCCCCGCAGCCCTCGCAATGGATCGCGCTGACCTTGAAGTCTGAGATGGCATCGAATATGCAGGCATCCTCGCACTTGCCGCACTCCACGCACAGCTTCGGGTCTATGGTCGCCCTCAACGCTCCGTTGTAATCGTTCTTGGTGCGTACCTGGCCGTTCATCGTGAGCGCCAGGTTCGCCGCGTCCACATCGCAGTCCGCCAGCACCATTCCCTGGGAGTACCAGGCCATGGAGGCCACCGCTGTGGTCTTTCCCGTTCCTCCCTTCCCGCTCATCACGGCTATCCTGGTCATCGTCGCATCCCCCTTATCTCGGTGAACATGTCCTTAAGCTCTTCTTTGATGCCCGGCATGGCCTCCAGGAGGGAACCTCCCTTGGCGTACGTCTCGGCCACCTTCCTGTCGAACGGAATGCGCATCAGCACCGGAACGTCCTCGGCCTTGCACAGTCTTTCGATTATGCCATCGTCCTCCGAGGAGCGGTTGATGACCACTCCGCAGGGGATCTCCAGGCGGCGGCACACCGTTATCATGCCCCTCAGGTCATGCTCCCCGAATGGAGTGGGCTCCGTCACCAGCAAGGCGAAGTCCGCGCCGTCCACCGATTCGACCGCAGGGCAACTGGTGCCCGGGGGACAATCGATTATGACGAGGTCGTCCTGCTGCTCCTTGATCTTCTTGATTATCGGCACTGAAAGGGCCTCTCCAGTTCTCAGCTCGCCGGAGAAGAAGCGCATGACCCCGGCGGTACCGGAGAACATCATACCGACCGGCCTTCCGGCCATGGTAATGGCGTCCCTCGGGCATACCAGGCGGCACACGCCGCATCCGTGGCAGAGGTTCGCCATCAGCCTCACCTTCTTGCCCAGTCTGATCATTGCCCCGAACTGGCACTCCTCCACGCATCTGCCGCAGGCGTCGCACAGCTTCGGGTCTATCACCGGGTAAGGGACCATAACTTCCTGGTGCGAGGTGATCTCGGGTCTCAGGAACAGGTGGGCGTTGGAACCCTCCACGTCACAGTCCAGGAACGTCAGCGGACGGTCCAATGCCAGCGCCAGGGCGCAGGCAACCGATGTCTTTCCAGTGCCTCCCTTCCCACTTGCTATCGCTAGGATCATTTTATTTCCTCAGTGTCCATGCTCTTGGCACGCGTTCTGATGGTCTGCCCTGGTCAGCTTGCCTGCGTTAAAGGCGTCGAGGGTGTCCTTAACAGTCCCTTCGGCCCCCACGTACACCTGGATTCCCAAATTTGCAAACATGTCCACTGCCTTTGCTCCCAGCCCAGCGCAGAGCATGACGTTGACGCCCGCCTTGGCCATCAGCTCCGGGGGAAGGCCTATCCCTCCCCGGTGCTCGCTGGTGTTCTCCAGGAAGCTCAGCTCTCCGCTGTCGGTGTCCATGACGGCGTAGGCAGGTACCCTGCCAAAGTGCTGCCCCACGGCCGACGACAATCCTGAGGTCTCCATAACCGGTATAGATATCTTCATATGGCGATCACACTCTTTAACGCCGTTCAATTGCTGCATGGTCATAAAGATAACGCCTTAAAAGTTCCGATTCAGCGAAAGGATTGATGATGGCTCAGGGAAAAATACTGACCGGCGGCATCGCGTTCTCATCTCCTGTGAGCTGGTCCCTGCCCCGCTCCTTCCGGTCGTTTGCTCGGTGACGCGTTCGAAGGTTCGCACGATGATGCCAATCGATAATGATAAAATAGGCAACAGCCCCTCCCAGGGAACATGAACGTGCGTGATGTCTTGGAAGCCTACCGGCAGGGCAGTATGGACCTGCGGAGGGCCGAGCAATTGCTCCGTATGGACTTCCTTGAAAGGGTCGGAGAGCATACCCTTTTCGATCACGCCCGTGAGGCGCGAAGGGGCATTCCCGAGGTCGTGTGGGGAGAGAACAAGTCCCCGGCCACGGTGGCCGAGATCGTTTCTACGGTGCTAAAGGACCGCGATGCCGTTCTGGTGTCCAGGGCGTCGCCAGAGCACGCGGAGGCCTTGAGGTCCGTGGTGGACGGACACGACCTAAGGTACATCGAGCGTTCCAAGCTCGTGGTTGTGGACCGCCGCAACGATCGCCCCAAGGTGGGAAGGATAGGCATAATGACTGCCGGGTCCTCCGACATAGCGGTTGCGGAGGAGGCCAAGGCCATGGCCGAGGTGATGGGTTGCGAGGTTATGACGGAGTACGACGTGGGCGTGGCGGCCCTGCACCGCTTCCTCGATCCGCTGGCCAAGATGCTCGACGAGGGCGTGGACGCCCTGGTCGTGGTGGCCGGCATGGAAGGGGCCCTGCCAACGGTAGTCTCCGGCCTGGCCGACGTTCCGATCATCGGCGTGCCCACATCGGTCGGTTACGGTTACGGGGGGAGGGGGGAGGCGGCGCTCATGGGCATGCTGCAGACCTGCTCTCCCGGGCTGGTCGTGGTCAACATAGACAACGGCATAGCAGCCGGGGCCACCGCCGCGTTGATAAGCCTGCGCTGCCGGCGGAAGGGGTGATCCACTGCCCGTCATCCGTCAGCTGAGAACGGAGGACGTGCCGAACGCCCAGGCCTTGATGGCCGACACCTGGTCCAACCTTCTCAAGAGGCAGACCGGCCTGGACCTCGCCTATCCGGTGCGGAACGCCTCCTGGTACTTCACAAGGATGAGGCATGAGCCCCTGGGCTGCATCTGCATGGAGGAGGATGGAAGGATGATCGCCACCGGGTTCGCGCTCAGCTGCGGGAACGTGGGCTGGATAGGGCCGATGGAGGTCAGCCCCAAGCATCAGGGAAGGGGGTGCGGCACAAAGCTGCTGATATCCTTGGAGACCTACCTGGCCAGCCGGGGCTGCGAGGCGGTCGGGCTGGAGACGATGAAGGACATCGTGCGCAACATGGACTTCTACTCCCATGCCGGGTATCAGGAGGAGCAGGACATGCTCTTCCTGGAGAAGGACTGGCTGGAGGGTCATGACGCCGGGCGTCCCGAAGCGAGAAAGGCCGACCTGAAGGAGATAAGGAGGCTCGCCTCCACTATCAATCCCGGTTACGATCCTTCATCGGAGTTCCTCATGTACGAGGAGATGGGCACCGGGAGGACGCTGATGGGCGAAGGCGCCGCCGCTCTTCTCATCACCGACCCCATACCCGGTTCCGGCAAGGCGTACATAAGGACCGTCCTGACCGAAGGTTACCCTCGTCTCAACGAGGCCATATCGCTGGTGCAGAGGGCGGAACGGGAGGCCCTGTGGTCGGGGGCGAGGTCCATATTCACCATCGTTCCCCTGCAGAGCGACCTTCTGAACCATCTGATCCGGGGCGGCTACAAGCCGAAAGGCGCGGACGTGCGGATGATGAAGGGCAAGTTCAACCGCAGCCACGAATGCTCGGTCATCTCCTGGTCCGGCTAGAGGCACTTGGGCATTATGATGGCCAGTATAAGGTAGGCCAGTATCAGCACCCCGGAGGTCAGTATCACGCCCACCACCCACAGCACTCTCACCAGGAAGGGGTCAGTATCCAGGTACTCGGCCATGCCACCGCAAACCCCCATCAGTATCCTGTCCCGGTTGGACCGGCACATTCGCTTGTGAGGGACGCTCGCATTGGCGGGCGCCATAGGTGGCGGCGGGACCGGCCCCTGCTGCACAGGGGGCACGAACCTGCCCGCCTTCATTATCACCCCGATGTATCCCAGCAAGATGATCAGCAGGAATATTATGTAGAGCACGGAGTACACCATCTCCCCCATGGCCGAAAGGAAGCTGTCCGATCGGGCCTCTCCGAGCAGATCGAACGTCCTCGACACCAGCCAGAGCACGAAGGTGGCGATGACGGCCGTCACCAGCGGCGATACGATGGCCGTTTCCTTGGGGTATTTCCTGGAGTAGTAACCGAAATAGAAGGCCAGCAGGAAGACCAGGAAGAACAGGATAAGGGTGTCCCCCAATAGCTTGGAGAAGCCGTCGGCGAACACGGACTCGCTGGACAGGGCCTCGAATATCTCCATGACCAGAAGCACGAAGATAATGCCCAGGAACGATTTCAGCAACGGACCCCCGACCTTGAAGGTCCGATCGAATGGCGTCTGGTTCCACACGGCCGGCGCTCTCTTGACCGGTTCCACAGGCTCGGGAGGCGAGTTCAGAGGTCCTCCGCATCTCTGGCAGAAAACCGACCCTCCATCGTTCAAGGCTCCGCATTTGGGACAGTACACCATGTTATCGACCTAACGAACGTTATCCACCCTCTTTGTTATTTCACTTTGCCAAGTGCGGCCTATCATCACGCCCCTTTCTACCTCGCTCGTCGCTTGCGTCCCTCCGCCTCCTCCGTGCAAGGCGTTCATCATTGAACGCCCGAAGGTCAGGCCGACGGGTCCTGGGTGGCTATTCGCTGGTCCCTAGCGTTCGAACGGAAAAACTGAACTATCGCCAACGTCCTTTACGAGGACCGATGGATGAGAAGGAGCAGGAGGAAAGGGTGCGCAAGGTATTGGACAAGGTCCAAAAGGAGTACGGGTTCATACCCCTGGTATCGGAGATCATGTCCAAGCGGCCGGACCTGTATCTGCCATACTCAGAACTCTCCTCAATCCTTTTCTTCAAGCCAAAGCACATGGACCAGAGGACCACCGAACTCGCGGCCATCGCCGCCAGCGCGGCCCTGGGAAGCGACCATTGCCTCAACGTGCACATCCCCCAGGCAATGAAGGTCGGGGTAACGGAAGAGGAGGTCCTGGAGGCCATGCTCGTCGGCGCTATGATGGGTTTCAACCGCAGCAACTCAATTTCCCTGCGCTGCTTCAAGGCGGCCACGGAGGCCAAGGAATGAGGTGCGCGATGGGAAGCATGGGCAGGGTGCTGGTGGTGCGCCTGGAAACCGGCGACGTGCTTCACGAGTGCGTCGAGCGGGCGGCCAAGGAGAACGGCATTTCCCGGGCGGCGGTGCTCGCCCTGGGGGGAGCGGACAGGGGAAGCAGGATGGTGGTGGGTCCCAAGGACGGCCGCTCGGAGGATATCGAGCCCATGCTGACCGAGCTTGCAGGCGAATCAGAGATGGCCGCCGTCGGGACGCTGTTCCCTGACGAGAGCGGGGCGCCGTCACTGCACATGCACGCCTCCGCTGGCAGGGGAGGCGGCAGCGTCACCGGCTGCGTGCGCGCCGGAGTCAGGACCTGGTTGATCCAGGAGGTGATCGTCATCGAGATATCTGGCGTGATGTCTAGGAGGGTAAAGGACCCCCGCACCGGCTTCGACCTGTTGGAGCCCTGATCAGAAGGCGTCAACGCAGCGCATTCCCCTCTCCTGGAACTTGCGGCGCAAGAGCATCTCCAGTCCGCGGTAGTCCTCGGTCCGGTGAGCCTTCTCCAGGCGCTGGGCGATCTCCCTGCCCCCGTCGCGAGAGGCCATGTCCTCGAACATGCCCGGCCGGGAGCGGAACCTGTCGAGCATAGCCCAGGTTATGCCGGTAAGGCTCAGCGCCTCCACGAGCTCGTCGATGTCCCTTTCCGTCAGCAGGGGCAGCAGAGGGCCGATGAGCGCGTAGGCGTTCAACCCTTCATCGGCCAACTTTCGCAGCGCTTCCAAGCGCCTTCCGGGAAGGGGCGCGCCGGGCTCCAACGAGCGGCTCAGATCGTCGCTTACAGAGGTGACCGTTATTCCCACCTCGCCCTTCAGCTCCCTGTAGAGGTCAATGTCCCTCAGTATCAGGTCCGATTTTGTCAGGGCGCTCACAGCCAGTCCATGCGGGATTATCTCCATGAGACAGCGCCTGGTTATCAGAAGGTGCCTTTCAGCCTCCTGATAGGGGTCGGTGACCGTGCCCAGTCCGATGGTGCCCTTCTTCCCCCTTATCTGCTTCGCCAATACCTGCGGCAGGTCCGTTCTCGCCAGTACCGTCGTCCATTCTGACCTGGGCTTCCTGGTGACGTAGGGGGCGTAGCAGTACAGGCAGTCGTGATGGCATCCCACGTAAGGGTTCAGAGCGTAATCGAGGCCGGGGAGGCGCGATGCTGGCAGCGCCACCTTGGTATGTACCTCGCCGATGCGCGGCGCCTTCGGCGGGGGACCCCCTTCCTCCAGCATCATGAACAGGTCAAGGTTAGACATAGTCGTCGATCCTCCTCTGATGCTTCAGGTCCTTCAGGACCTCGCTGTGATAGGTCCAGGTACTTATGGGAATGTCCATCCTGGTCTGCACGTACGCCATGGCCTGGTCCAGGGTGTTGAACTTGCGCGGTCTCTGCGTCAGCGCCATCCTGACGTTCTCCCTCACGTTCCACACCCCGACCGGAAGCAGGTACCCGGGATGCGCCTCGCGGAATATGACGGCGCCGGACTGCCGGCGCTCCCTCTGAAGCAGCTCGTTCACTGCCAGCCTGGCAGCGTAATAGCATCCGCCTATCTCCGCGTAGTCCTTGCGCCCGTCAAAGAACTCGTGCGATGAGATGATCTCCACCTGCCGCCCGGCCGGGTTCCACACGGTGTTCGGGTACCAGGCCTCTATCAGCTCGTACCTCCAGGAGGTGGGGGTCAACATAACGCTCCAGCGATTGTCCAGCTGGTCCCAGTCGTACACCCGGAACTCGTTGATCAATGGAAAGGTCTTGGTGCTCCGTAGCAGGTCCTTCCCCAAAAGGTCGTCCACGGCGGTGATGCTCCAGCGGGTGGGCACCAGCCGGCGGTTCTGCTCTATCCCGAAAGCCCCGACGCTGAACGCCTTCTGTATGCGGGATATAAGCACTTCGTTCTTGTAAAGCCCCTTCACCGCCTCGGCGGCCTTGAGGTCCGTATCGTAGTACGCCTTCTCCACCTTGTGATCGTACTTGGGGTTGGTTATGCTCAGCTTCTCGAGCTTGGCCGACGGTCCGAAGGGCTGTATGTTATCGTCAAGCACGATGCGCCCTGAAGGTTTCTTGGAGAACCTTGCCTCTACGTCCACCGAGTTCACCGAGAGCGCCAGTTCCCTGGTGAAGTCCACTATGCGGCCGCCGTTCTGGAAGTCCTTGACGTCGACCAGATGCTTGCCCCTTACCAGGCGGAAGCGGAAGTCCACTATCTCGTCCATGGACTTGCCCATCCATTGCTCCGGGGTGTCCATGATGAGGGTGTCCCCAAGGTCAGGGGGTACCAACGGGCCGATGTCCACCTTCGGGTAACCATAACGCCCGACGAACACTCCGGGGGGCGAGCTTCCGTGCAGGTCCTGCGTGTCTATGAGCCTTTTCGTCTTCGTGTACGAATAGAACTTGACCATGAGTGGACAGCGGTCCTTTCCGCACAGGTTCTTGGACCCCTTGCAGATATGGCAAAGGCTTGACCTGCCCTTGTTCGAGGTAGTGAACGTCTGGGGGTCCAACGGCAACGGTGCGAAACCCTGCATCAACGCCCTTTCAACCCTACTCGGCCTATTTGACCGTTTTCCAGGGACACCTGAAAGTGAGCGTCCGAGCTCTCGACCGGCTCGTATGACCTTGTACCGGGGAGGAACTGTGAGCGCGCCATCGCCCGCGGAACGAGGAAGGGATGTCCGGCAAGGAAGTCCATCGGCCGGCAAAAAGGGCTAATATTTTATACGGTGTCGGCATTCCCCGTAGTGTCAGCATACTGTTTTAGAAAAAGCTGAACGCGATATCTTTATATAGAAGCGATAAAATACCGACCGTAAGGAGGCTCATTATGGCTTACGGAATGGGACAAGGTAATCAGCCTATCATAGTTCTTCGTGAAGGTACTGAGAGATCTAAGAACAAGGAAGCGCAATTCAACAACATCGCCGCCGCCCGTGCGGTCGCGGACTCTGTCCGGTCGACCCTGGGGCCGAAGGGAATGGACAAGATGCTTGTCGATTCTATGGGCGATGTCGTCATAACCAACGATGGTGTGACCATATTGAAGGAGATCGACGTCCAGCACCCGGCTGCCAAGATGGTCGTGGAAATAGCCAAGACCCAGGACACCGAGTGTGGGGATGGCACCACCTCCTCCGTCATCGTGGCCGGCGAGCTGCTGAAGAAGGCCGAGGCATTGGTCGAGCAGAACATCCACCCGACCATCATTGCCAACGGCTACAAGATGGCAGCTGCCGAGGCGATCAAGATACTGGACACCATCGCTGTATCCGTCACCCCTGACGACACAGAGATGCTGAAGCAGGTGGCCATGACCGCCATGACCGGAAAGAGCGTCGGAGGACAGGGCGAGTTCCTGGCCGAGATCGCCGTAAAGGCGATCAAGTCCGTCGCTGAGAAGGCCAAGAGCGGCTACAGCGTCGATGTGGGCAACATTAAGATCGAGAAGAGGACCGGCGGCTCCATCGCCGAGACCGAGATCATCGAAGGCGTGGTCATAGACAAGGAGCGCGTGCACTCCCGCATGGCAACCCAGGTCAAGAAGGCCAAGATCGCCCTGCTGAGCGTGCCCATGGAGGTCAAGAAGACCGAGGTCGACGCCAAGATACAGATACGCGACCCCTCTCAGATGCAGATGTTCCTCGACGAGGAAGAGGCCGTACTGAAGAAGATGGTCGAACAGGTTGCCGCCACCGGCGCCAACGTGGTGTTCTGCCAGAAGGGCATAGACGACTTGGTGCAGCACTTCCTAGCCAAGGCAGGCATATTCGCCGCCCGGAGGCTCAAGGAGTCCGACATAGAGAAGATCGCCAAGGCCACCGGCGGAACCGTCGTAGGCAAGATCGACAACATCTCCAAGGATGACCTGGGCGTCGCTAGTGTCGTCGAGCAGAGGAAGGTCGGCGATAACGACATGATATTCATCACCGGCTGCAAGAACCCCAAGGCCATCAGCGTCATCGTGCGCGGCGGTACCGAGCACGTTGTCGACGAGGTCGAGAGGTCGCTGCACGACGCTCTGCGCGTGGTCGGGGTCGCCCTGGAGGACGGCAAGATCGTGCCTGGCGCTGGAGCTCCCGAGATCGAACTGTCCCTGAGACTGGCCAACTTCGCGTCCACCGTTGGAGGCCGCGAGCAGCTGGCCATCGAGGCGTTCGCCTCCGCCATGGAGGTCATCCCCTGGGCCCTGGCAGAGAACGCCGGCCTGGACGCCATCGACATGGTCATACAGCTGAAGTCCGCTCACGAGAAGAAGGGCGCCGCGGCCAAGAACATGGGTATTGACCTGGAGGCTGGAAAGCCGGTGGACATGTTGAAGGCCAACATCATCGAGCCCCTCCGCGTGAAGACCCAGGCCGTGAAGTCCGCCGCCGAGGTGGCGAACATGATCCTGAGGATCGACGATGTCATCGCCTCCAAGAAGGCCCCTCCGGCACCCCCGGGAGGAATGGACGGCATGGGTGGCATGGGCGGAATGGGTGGAATGGGCGGCATGCCCGGCATGATGTAAGTGTGCCCACCCAGTTCAAAACTCTTTCAAAACCCATTCTTTTTTACAATTTTGATAATCTAGCGCACAATAATATTTAATAAAGGGCCGATTAATTAGTAGTCAAACCGATTTGGGAGGGATGAACATTAAGAGATCGTTTGGAACATTGTTATGTGCATTGACCTTCCTGGCGCTGATGGCGTCGCTTGCAGTTCCCGCCCTGGCAACACCTGCCGAGGCACCGGAATGGAACGAGGGTGACAAGTGGGCGTACGGGATGGAAGCTGACGCTGGAGAGGACCTCCAGACAGAGATAAACAACCTCACCAACCAGATAGATGAGGCATTGAACGACAACGGGGTCGTTGAGGCTGACCTTAACGACCTGAGCCTTGATGCAGGCTCGTCCATCTGGATACTGTTCGAGATAACCGAAGCCAGTGACGAGGAGTACGTCCTGAGCATGGACATGGCCGCGATGCTTACCATCGATGCGTCGATATCCATAACCGCAGAGCTGCCTGCCGAGGGAACCTACGAACCCGCCGAGCTCATGAGCGCTGACAGGGAGGAGATCACCGTGTCCGCGAACCTGGGATTTGAGCTGGCCATCACAGCGAACGCTGATGTCACATTCGACAGGGACACTATGGCCGTGAAGTCCGTGGAGACCGGCTTCAAGCTCACCGGTGCCCTGGACATGTCCGCGGAGAACCTGCCGATATGGCTCATCGAAATGATGGAAACGACGGACGATGACGATTTCAACATCTCCGAGATGTTCGAGGAAATAGAGGTCGAGTATACGGACTACGATGTAAGCGCCGAGCTGAATATCGACATGGCGATGGAAATCGAGTTCGTTCCCGCCCTGAACCTGTGGGACTTCCCTCTAGACCAGGGAGATGAATGGAACGTCAGCTCCGAGGCCACGCTGAGCGGGACCCTGACCGGTTACCTGGACGTGACCGGCCTGCCGGAAGAGCTGGAGGACGCCCTTTTCGAGGAGATATCCGACGAGACCGGCATCGACAGCTTCCCGATATACATCGAGGACCTGGACATCGATGATGGTCCGTTCGATGACGGCGTGCTGGAGGAGACCACCGAGGACATAGAGCTCACCCTTCAGTGCAGCTCCGTGTTCATGGTCAACGATCCTTACTGGGATGACATAACCGTCTACGAGATACGGGTGAAGGACACTCCGCTGAAGTTCTTCTACTCCCCTGATGTCGGGTTCATGTCCTACTTCTCGATGAACATGAACGATGTCGACGACGATATGCCTAACGAGGAGGTTAGGATGGAGGCGATGGACCCCGCGGATGTCGAGGACAACATCGGGGAGATCAACGACTTCCAGGGAGAGATCGGAGCAGAGGAGAACGGCATGCTCGGCTTCTTCACCGACGCGCCCTATCTGGGTGCGATACTGCTGGCCGTGATAGCAATAGTGATCGTTGCCGCTGTGTTCCTCATCCGGAAGAAGTGATCCAGAACACCTTTGGAAACCCTTTACCTTTCACCTTTGTTAAAAGGTTCCCCGCGCTGTCGGGGATATTTTCTTTCTTCCTACATCTTCATTTCTGCCTCCGTCCGACCCGCTTTTCCCCGGCACCCTTCGATCGCGACGATCTGACATTCACC